>JAIWOL010000141.1 GCA_020216925.1 Thiobacillus sp.
GCGACCCACTTGCCCGAAACCCGCTAGAAACGGGCGATACCGAGGCTCCGCTTGGTGAGCCTAATTCTAGTTGCTTTTCTTCGGCGTTCAATCAATAGTCAAGCGGGCGCGCGGTTGAGTAGCAAAAAAAATGTAGCAGTGCAGCAAAATGTATCGGATCGATACAAAAAATCCGGCAGTCGCCGGATTGGTTTTGTGCTGCTAAAGCCTTTATACAAGCCGTTCTCCAGACATCAGGCTGTGTATTGATTCGCGTGCCCTGATCAGGTGGATTTCATTCTTGTCTATGAGAATTTCGGCCGCACGCGGGCGCGAATTGTAGTTGGAGGCCATGCTCATGCCGTAGGCGCCGGCTGAAAGAATGGCCAGCAGGTCGCCCTCGGCAATATCGAGGTCCCTTGCAAAGCCAATGAAATCGCCGGTTTCGCAGATCGGGCCAACAATGTCGTAGCGGCGTGCGGTGGATTGTCCGGGGCGAACGGCGACGATATCGTGGTAGGCCTCGTACAGGGCCGGACGCATCAGATCGTTCATGGCGGCATCGACGATGGCAAAGTTTTTGTCCTCGCCGGGCTTCAGATACTCGACGCGGGTGAGCAAGAGACCGGCGTTGCCGACCAGCGAACGCCCCGGTTCGAGCAGCAGCGTTTCGGTTCGGCCGGCGAATTTCTGCGCCAGCGTGCGGCCGTATGCAGCCAGATCGGGCGGTGTTTCGTCGCGGTAGCGGATGCCGACGCCGCCACCCAGGTCGATGTGGTGCAGGACGATGCCTTCGGCTGCGAGCGTGTCGACCAGCGTCAGCACACGATCGGCAGCGTCCGCCAGTGGCGACAGGTCGGTGAGCTGCGAGCCGATGTGACAGTCGATACCGACCACTTCGAGGTGTGGCAGGCTGGCGGCAAGCCGGTACAGCCGCATTGCTTCGGTGATGGCGACACCGAACTTGTTTTGCTTGAGCCCGGTGGAGATATAGGGGTGGGTCTTGGGGTCGACGTCGGGGTTGACGCGGAACGATACCGGCGCGCGCTTGCCCATTTCACGCGCAACCCGGTGCAGGCGATGCAGCTCGCTTTCGGATTCGACGTTGAAGCAGAGGATGCCGGCAGTCAGCGCGGCGCGCATTTCTTCAGCCGTCTTGCCCACGCCGGAGAACACGATTTTGCCGGGGGCGCCGCCCGCAGCCAGCACGCGGGCGAGTTCACCGCCCGACACAATGTCGAAACCGCTGCCAAGCCGGGCGAACAGATTCAGGATGGCCAGGCTGGAGTTGGCCTTCACCGCGAAACAGATCACATGTGGCGTGTCGGCGAAGGCATCGGCATAGGCTTGCCAGGCGGTTTCCAGTGCGGCGCGCGAATAGACGTAGAGCGGGGTGCCGAAACGCGCGGCGAGTGTTTCCAGCGACACGCCCTCGACATGGAGCGCGCCGTCGATTGTGTGCAGGGTGTTCAATTTGCAGTCCGTTGCGGGGCGGAGGGTTTTTCGGGAAGATACAGGTCGCCCTTGGAGCCGCAGCCGACAAGGCCCAGGCTGACCAGCAGCAACGACACTATATATATGGCGCGCAGTTTCATGCGCGAAATGGTAGCACGCACGATGAACCCGAATGGAATGACCGAAGCCGAATTCAACCAGGCCAGTACAGCCGCGCTGGCGCGTATCGAAGCTGCGCTGGAAGGCGGCGACCTCGATTTCGAGACGCCGGCCGACGGCATCATCGAAATCGAATTCGGCGACGGCAGCAAGATCATCGTCAACCGCCACGGCGTGGCCCGCGAGATATGGGTGGCGGCGCGTTCCGGCGGTTTCCATTTCAAGCCCGTGAACGGCGACTGGGTCGACACCAGGGACGGCATGCCCCTTTTCGACAAGCTTGCCGAACTGGTTGCCGCCCAGGGGGGCGGGTCGATTGATTTCTGACCAGGTTTGAAAAGCCAGGCGCTCACACTGTTCGATCTGGTTGAGCGGCTGTCGCTGCTCACACGGGCCGACCTGCGGCAAGCCGGCGCCGCGCAGGGGCTGCAGCCGGTGCACCTGCAGGTGTTGTTCTATCTCAACCAGGCCAACCGTTTTTCCAACACCCCGCAGGCGCTGACCGAATACCTCGGTCTGACCAAGGGCACGGTGTCGCAGACCGTTATCGTGTTGGCGCGCCGGCGGCTGATTTCGCGTTATGCCGATCCGCGCGACGGGCGCGTGGTGCGGCTGATCCTCACTGAAGGCGGAACGACCCTGCTCAAAACGCTGTCCGCCGGCAGCGCCTGGCGCGACATTGTGCAGACTGCCAGTCAGGCGCGGGTGACATCTGCGATCGTGGTGCTGCGCCAGGTGCTGGCGCAGGTGCAGGGTCAAAGCGGGAAACGCAGCTTCGGGGTCTGCGCCAGCTGCCGCCATATCCAGCGGCGGGGGCCACGCAGCTACTTCTGCGGCCTGATGCAGGAAAAACTGTCGAGTCCGGAGACGCGGCGGATATGCCGCGAGCATGCGCCGCCGATATCGGCGCCGCCGCCCGAAACCTGATTCACAGCCGCTTGCGCGCCCGGGCGATGGCGGCGCGCACCTGCTTGGGCGCGGTGCCGCCAAAGTGGCCGCGGGCGGCGAGCGAGCCTTCCGGCGTCAGTACGGCATATACATCGTCGGAAATCGCCGGACTGAATGCCTGCAGTTCGGCGAGCGGCAGGTCGGCGAGATCGCGGCCGGCAGCCTCGGCGGCGCGCACGGCGCGGGCGACGATTTCATGGGCATCGCGGAAGGGCACGCCTTTTTTCACCAGATAATCGGCCAGGTCGGTGGCGGTGGCGAAACCCTGCAGCACCGCCGCACGCATGGCATCGGGCTTTACCGTCACGCCGGTGAGCATGTCGGCGTAGAGGGTCAGCGTGTCGACCAGGGTGTCGACGGTGTCGAACAGCGGTTCCTTGTCTTCCTGGTTGTCCTTGTTGTAGGCCAGCGGCTGACCTTTCATCAGGGTGAGCAGGGCGACCAGGTGGCCGTTGATCCGGCCGGTCTTGCCGCGCACCAGTTCGGGCACGTCGGGGTTTTTCTTCTGCGGCATGATCGACGAGCCCGTGCAGAAGCGGTCGGCCAGGTCGATGAAGCCGAAGCGCGGACTCATCCACAGGATCAGTTCCTCGGACAGGCGCGACAGATGCGTCATCACCAGCGCCGCGGCAGCAGAAAACTCGATGGCGAAGTCGCGATCGGAGACGGCGTCGAGGGAGTTTTCGCACACCGCCTCGAAACCCAGCTGGTCGGCGACGAATTGACGGTCGATGGGATAGCTGGTGCCGGCCAGCGCGGCCGCGCCCAAGGGCAGGCGGTTGACCCGCCGGCGGCAGTCGAGCATGCGTTCGGCGTCGCGCGCCAGCATTTCGAAATAGGCAAGGAGATGGTGGCCGAAGGTCACCGGCTGCGCCACCTGCAGATGCGTGAAGCCGGGCATCACCGTGTCGGCGTGCTGCTCGGCCAGATCGACGAGCGCGGTCTGGCAGGCTTTGATGCCGACGAGAATGCGGTCGATGGCGTCACGCAAATACAGGCGGATGTCGGTGGCGACCTGATCGTTGCGGCTGCGGCCGGTGTGCAGGCGCTTGCCGGCGTCGCCGATCTTCGCGGTGAGCGCGGCCTCGATGTTGAGGTGGACGTCTTCCTTGTCCAGCGACCAGACGAAGCGGTTGGCGCGAATGTCTGCCAGCAGTTCGGCCATGCCGCGGCGGATGGCGTCGAGATCGTCCTTGGACAGCACGCCGACGTGGTGCAACATGGCGGCGTGGGCCAGCGAACCCTGAATATCGAACTCCGCCAGCCGATAATCGAAGGGAATCGACGCGGTGTAACGTTTGACGAGTTCGGAAACCGGCTCGGAAAAACGGCCGGACCAGGCACCGGAAGTCGGCGTCTTGGACGTGCTCATGGGGCGGAAGGCAGGGGATGAAAAGCAGGCATCATAACAACCGGTCGGTCGAATTGCCGAACTTCTGCCATCTTGGGGTGAGCCTGCGCATTGCGCTCACGGTGGAAGCGGCGATCATCGCCGGCGGGATCGCGCGGGCGACCGATGCCGAAGCATTTTGGGCGGATTTCATTAGCCTGTCGGCGCTGGCGCAGCCGGCCTTATTGTTCTGCCTGCTGGTGCTGTGCGCGGCGAGCCGCTGGTTGCGCAGCCTGCCCTACACAAAAGGCGTGATGGCCACGCTGGGTATTGCGGTCGGCGTGCCGCTGGCGGTGGCGTGGTGGATTGCGCCCCTGAGCGGCGGCATGCCGGTTTATCCGCCTGCCATCGTCGGTCTGTTTGCATTGGGGCTTGGGGCGGGCCTGCTGGTGTATTTCAACCTGCGCGCGCGAGCCCTGTCGCCCGCCATCACCGAGGCGCGACTTCAGGCCTTGCAGGCGCGCATCCGGCCGCATTTCCTGTTCAACAGCCTGAACGCCGTGCTGTCGCTGGTGCGCAGCGACCCCCGCCGTGCCGAACGCGCGCTGGAAAACATGGCGGATCTTTTTCGCGCGCTGATGAGCCAGGCCAACCATCTGGTGCCGCTGGAAGACGAAGTGGCGCTTACCCGGGCCTATCTGGAACTGGAGCAGCTGCGCCTGGGCGATCGATTGCAGATCGTCTGGCATATCCAGAAAATGCCGGCGGATGCGTTGATTCCACCGCTATTGATCCAGCCGCTGGTGGAGAACGCGGTGTATCACGGCATCGAACCCCAGCCCGGGGGCGGCGAGGTGAGTCTTAACGTCTACCGCAGCAGCGACAAGGTGCATATCGTCGTGCGCAATCCCGTCGCCGCCGACGCCAGCCACCACAAGGGCAACCGTATTGCACTGGCGAATATCCGCGAACGTCTGCTGCTGCACTTCGATCTGGATGCCCAGCTCAAGTCGGAACCGATGGGCGCCGTTTATCAGGTGCATATCGTGATGCCCTATACCCGTGAACGCACCCAACCCGCCCCTGCGCATCCTGATCGTCGATGACGAGGCACCGGCGCGGCGTCGCCTGCGCGAAGTCCTGACCGACTGCGCTGCCGAATTGCCGGTGGAAATCGTGGGCGAGGCCGGGAACGGTCTGGACGCCATCGCCCAGGCACAGCGCCAGCCCGTGGATGCCGTGCTGCTTGATATTCGCATGCCGGGCATGGATGGTCTGGAATGCGCCGCCCACCTCAACCGGCTGCACGCGCCGCCCGCCATCATCTTCAGCACCGCCTACGACGCCTACGCCTGTCAGGCGTTCGAGCTCAACGCCGTCGACTACCTGCTGAAACCTGTGCGGGCCGATCGGCTGGTGCGTGCGCTGGGCCGGGCGCACCGGCTCAATGCCGGCGCACTGGAACAGCTGCGGGATGCCTATCCCAAGGCGCGCACGCATCTGTCCGTAAGCGAAAAGGGCCGCATCGTGCTCATTCCGGTGGATGAGATCCTCTACCTGAAGGCAGAACTCAAATATGTAACGGTGCGCACCGCCGCCCGCGAGTTCCTGCTGGAAGAATCGCTCACCCGGCTGGAGAGCGAGTTTGCGCAGACTTTCCTGCGCATCCATCGCAACTGTCTCGTTGCGCGCTATCGCATACGCGAAATCGGCAAACTCCCGGGAGACGACGAAGGACATTTCCTGCGTCTGCACGGTCTGGACGAGCGGCTCAGCGTGAGCCGGCGTCAATACTCTGTGTTGCGGGAAACCCTGAGAATGGGCTGATCGGCGCCGCCGCCCCCTGCAGTCTGGCCGGGCAAAGAGCCTTGGAGTCCGTTCGCATGCCGCCCGGCAAAAGAAAATATCAAGTTAAAACAATATGTTGAATGCAACATACAACTAAAGTTGTATATCCAGCCTGCCTCTGGATTCGTAACATGAGCGTGCTTGCTGTCTGTTCTGCAAGCAGGAAGTTCTCCGCAACGAGGAGCCTGTCTCCTCATTCGGCCGGGTTCGCAAGAGCCCGGCATTTTTTTGTCCGGATTTTCTGGTGCAGCTATCATCCGGGACATGAAAACCGATTCCCCCGACCTCACCGAAACGCAACTCGATTCCGAAACCGTCTTCCGGGGCCGGCTCATGCACGTCAAACGCGACCGCGTGCGCCTGCCCAACGGTGGCGAATCGACCCGCGAGTACATCGTGCACCCCGGCGCGGTCGTTGTCATTCCGGTGTTCGACAACGGCGACGTGCTGCTGGAGCGCCAGCACCGCTACCCGCTGCACCGCGATTTCATCGAGTTTCCCGCCGGCAAGATCGATCCCGCTGAATCCGACCTCGCCTGCGCGCAGCGCGAGTTGCGGGAAGAAACCGGCTATACCGCAGCCCAATGGCGCGAAGTCACGGTCATTTATCCGTGCATCGGCTATTCCGACGAGCGGCTCGCTTTTTATCTTGCCCGCGATCTGCAGGAAGGCGACCACGGCCGCGATCACGATGAGTTTCTGGAAGTGTTCCGCTTGCCGTTTGTCGAGGCCATGCAATGGGTGCGCGACGGACGGATTTGCGAGACCAAGACGGTGATCGGGATGTTCTGGCTGGAAAAGCTGCGCGAGCAGGGCTGGTAAGGCGGCAGCATGTCCAGGCCAATCCGGATTTTGGCAAGCGCGGCGGCGTTTTTCGGCGCCTGGCTGCTGGCGTTCCTGCTCACGCTGGCAGTCTTGCCGGAGGCGCTTGCCTGGCTGCAACCGATCCTGGCGCTGGCCTTTGCCATCTGGGTTACACATCGTGTCTGGCAGGGACTCGACGTCGCCACCGATGGCAGCCTGGCAATCCACGTGGGCATGGGGGCGGCCATTGTCGGCGGACTGGGCTTCGTGCTCGGTTTTTTCGGGCCCATGATTTTTGCGCCCGAGGCGAATCAGGGGCCGCTGCTGGGAATATTCATCACAGGCCCCGGCGGCGGCATGGCGGGGGCGATCGCAGGCTGGCTGGTCTGGTTGAAACGGCGCGGTTGAACCGCCGCGCCGGCTTCAGTCCGGCTGGTATCCCAGGTTTGGCGCCAGCCAGCGCTCCGCCGTTTGCATATCCCAACCCTTGCGCCGCGCGTAGTCCTCAACCTGGTCTTGTTCGAGTTTGGCCACCGCGAAATACTGGCTGTCGGGGTGCGAGAGATAAAACCCCGAAACCGCCGCACCCGGCCACATGGCGTAGTTTTCGGTGAGCACGACGCCGATGTTTTCGCTGGCATCCAGCACCTCGAACAGCGCGGCTTTTTCGCTGTGTTCGGGGCAGGCGGGATAACCCGGCGCGGGGCGGATGCCCTGGTATTTCTCGGCGATGAGGTCGTCGTTCGGCAGCGCTTCGTCCATCGCGTAGCCCCAGAATTCGCGGCGCACGCGCAGGTGCAGATGCTCGGCGAAGGCTTCGGCCAGGCGGTCGCACAGCGATTTGAAGAGGATGGCGGAGTAGTCGTCGTGGGCGGCTTCGAAGGCTTTCGCGCGTTCGTCTTCGCCGATGCCCGCGGTGACGACGAACGCGCCGAGGTAGTCCTTGACGCCGGAATCGCGCGGCGCGACGAAGTCGGCGAGGCACAGGTTGGCGCGGCCTTCGGGCTTTTTCATTTGCTGGCGCAGGTTGTGCCAGGTCATCAGCGTTTCGCTGCGGGTTTCGTCCTTGTAGACGGCGATGTCGTCGTCGTTCACGGTGTTGGCGGGAAAGAGGCCGAACACGGCGCGCGCTTCGATCCAGTTTTCCGCGATCATGGTTTTCAACATCGCCTGCGCGTCGGCAAAGAGCTTGGTCGCTTCGGCGCCGACAATTTCGTCGGCAAGAATCTTCGGGTATTTGCCGTGCAGTTCCCACGAGGCGAAAAACGGCGTCCAGTCGATCACCTCCACGAGCCTGGCGAGGTCGTAGGCGCGCAATACCTGTATGCCCGGCTGCTTGGGCGCGGGCGGGGTGTAGGCAGTCCAGTCGATCTTGAACTTGTTGGCGCGGGCCTCGGCAAGCGACAGCCGCGCGGTGTCGGTCTTGTGTTTCGAATGCCGTTCGCGGGTCTGCGCGTAGTCGGCGCGCACCTCCAAAGCAAAGGCGTCGCGCAGATCCGGCGACAGGAGCTGCGTGCAGACGCCGACGGCGCGCGACGCGTCCTTGACATACACGACCGGGTGTTCGTAGTTCGGCTCGATTTTCACCGCCGTGTGCGCGAGCGAGGTCGTCGCGCCGCCGATGAGCAGCGGAATGGTGAAGCCCTGGCGCTGCATTTCCTTGGCCACAAACGCCATTTCTTCGAGCGACGGGGTAATCAGTCCCGAGAGACCGATGATGTCGGCGTTGTGCTCGCGCGCGGCGTCGAGAATCTTTTGCGCGGGAACCATGACGCCTAAATCCACGATCTCGTAGCCGTTGCAGCCCAGCACGACGCCGACGATGTTCTTGCCGATGTCGTGCACGTCGCCCTTGACCGTGGCCATGATGATCTTGCCGGCGCTTTCGTTGTCGCCGGCCTGCTTGTCGGCTTCGATGAAGGGCAGCAGGTGCGCGACCGCCTGCTTCATCACGCGCGCCGATTTGACGACCTGCGGCAGGAACATCTTGCCCGCGCCGAAGAGGTCGCCGACGACGTTCATCCCGGCCATCAGCGGGCCTTCGATGACGTGCAGCGGGCGTTCGCATTCCAGTCGCGCGGCTTCGGTGTCTTCGACGATGAATTCGGTGATGCCGTTGACCAGCGCGTGCTCCAGCCGCTTGTTGACCGGGAGTTGCCGCCACGCGAGATCGACGACGTTTTCCTTGGCGCCGGATTTCACGTTTTCGGCGAAGGCGACCAGCCGCTCGGTGGAATCCTCGCGCCGATTGAGCAACACGTCCTCGACGCGTTCTTTCAATTCCGGGTCGAGATTGGCGTACACGCCCAGCTGCCCGGCGTTGACGATGCCCATGTCCATGCCGGCGGCGATGGCGTGGTAGAGGAAGGCGGTGTGGATCGCCTCGCGCACGCCGTCGTTGCCGCGAAACGAGAAGCTCACGTTCGACACGCCGCCGGAGATGTGCGCGTGCGGCAGGTTCTGGCGGATCCAGCGCGTTGCCTCGATGAAATCGACGGCGTAGTTGGCGTGCTCTTCGATGCCGGTGGCGACCGCGAAAATGTTGGGGTCGAAGATGATGTCTTCGGCCGGGAAGCCGACCGTTTCGGTGAGCAATTTATACGCACGCGCGCAGATTTCTATCTTGCGCGCGTAGGTGTCGGCCTGGCCGGCCTCGTCGAAGGCCATCACGATCACCGCCGCGCCGTAACGGCGGCACAGCCGCGCGCGCTCGATGAATTCGGCCTCGCCTTCTTTCATCGAGATGGAATTGACGATGCCCTTGCCCTGGATGCACTTGAGACCGGCCTCGATGACACTCCACTTCGACGAGTCGATCATGATCGGCACGCGCGCGATGTCGGGTTCCGAGGCGATGAGATGCAGGAAACGCACCATCGCGGCTTCCGCGTCGAGCATGCCCTCGTCCATGTTGATGTCGATCACCTGCGCGCCGTTTTCGACCTGCTGGCGCGCCACCGACAGCGCGTCGTCGTAGCGGCCTTCGAGGATCATCCTGGCGAACGCGCGCGAGCCGGTGACGTTGGTGCGCTCGCCGACGTTGACGAACAGCGAGTCCTTGCCGACGTTGAACGGCTCCAGGCCAGACAGGCGCATCGCCGGTTCGAGCACCGGCGGCACGCGCGGCGCGACCCCGGCCACCGCCCTGGCGATTTCGGCGATGTGCGCGGGACTCGATCCGCAGCAGCCACCGACGATGTTGAGCAAGCCCGAACGCGCCCATTCGGCGATATGCCCGGCCATTTCCGGGCCTTCCATGTCGTATTCGCCGAAGGCGTTGGGCAGCCCGGCGTTGGGGTGCGCCGAGACGAAACAGTCGGCCTTGGCCGAGAGTTCGGCAACGTACTGGCGCAGCAGGTCGGGGCCGAGCGCGCAGTTCAGACCAATGCTCAAAGGCTGGGCGTGGCGCACCGAGTTCCAGAATGCCTCGCTGGTCTGGCCGGAAAGCGTGCGCCCGGAGGCGTCGGTGATCGTGCCGGAAATCATGATCGGCAGACGAAACCCTTCGCGGTCGAAATATTCCTCGATGGCAAACAAGGCCGCCTTGGCGTTGAGCGTGTCGAAGATGGTCTCGACCATGAGGATGTCCGCGCCGCCCTTGACCAAGCCGTCGATGGCTTCGAGGTAGGCGATGCGCAATTGGTCGAAGGTGACGTTGCGGAAACCGGGGTCGTTGACGTCGGGCGAGATGGTCGCGGTGCGCGAGGTCGGGCCGAGCACCCCGGCGACGAAACGCGGTTTGTCCGGCGTCTGCGCGGTCGCCTCGTCGCACGCCTCGCGCGCGAGCCGGGCGGCGGCGAAATTCAGCTCGTGGACCAGATCCTCCATGTGGTAATCGGCCATCGAGATCGAGGTCGCGTTGAAGCTGTTCGTCTCCAGAATGTCCGCGCCCGCCGCCAGATACTGCGCGTGGATGTCCTTGATGATGTGCGGCGCGGTCAGGCACAACAGGTCGTTATTGCCCTTCACGTCGTGCGCAAAGTCGGCGAAGCGCTCGCCGCGATAGTCGGCTTCGGTGAGTTTGCGGCGCTGGATCATCGTCCCCATCGCGCCGTCGAGCACGAGGATGCGCTGGGCGAGCAGGGAGCGGAGCAGGGATGTCTTGGTTGTGGGGATGCGGGACATGGGCGCGTGCATAAACGGGCAATCGCGCATTATATTCGCCGCCCGACAGTCGCCTTCGGGATGCTATGGTGGGAGAGGCCCAACATACGGTTATCGACATGGAGCACCTGACCCCTTCCGCAGCCCAGGCATTTTTGAAAGCACACCCCGAGGCCGTCTTCATCGATTGCCGTTCCGAGATCGAATACCTGTTCGTCGGTCATCCGGTCGGCGCGATCCACATCGCCTGGCAGGACGGCCCCGACTGGGACGTGAATCCGGATTTTCTCGGGCATGCGCGCAAGGCGTCGTCGGTCAACCGGCCGGTGGTGCTGATCTGCCGTTCCGGGCGGCGTTCGGTGGAGGCAGGCCGCTATCTCGAAAAATACGGGTTCCCCGAGGTCTACAACGTGCAGCACGGGTTCGAGGGCGACATGGACGAGCACCGTCACCGCGGCACCAGAAACGGCTGGAAATTCGACGGCCTGCCCTGGGAGCAGACCTGAGGTGTGCCGGCGTCTGGGAGAAGCGGCAAGACGGCCTGCCGTAAGGGAAATGCCGCGGTTGCATGGCCGCTGCCGCGGCAACATCACGCGCTGCGAATCAGGGGTGGAGATCGTAACAGGCGCCGCGGCGCGGCCTCTCTGTTCCGTCCACGAACGCGAGTCAGTGCGCGGCTTCCCAGTTGCGTCCTGTTCCCACGCCGACGAGGAGGGGCACTTTGAGTCTGGCGACGTTGCACATGCGAGCGGGCAGGTCGGCGCGCACCTGGTCGAGTTCGGCTTCCGGCACCTCGAGGATGAGTTCGTCGTGGACCTGGAGCAAGAGCTTGCTCGCCAGCCCCTCGGCGTCGAGCCAGCCCTGCACCGCAATCATCGCCAGCTTGATGAGATCGGCGGCTGTGCCCTGCATGGGCGCGTTGATCGCGGCGCGCTCGGCGCCCTGGCGGCGCTGCGGGTTTTTGGCGTTGATTTCAGGCAGATAGAGGCGGCGTCCGAACACGGTTTCGACGTAGCCGCGTTTGCGCGCGGTTTCGCGGGTACGCTGCATGTAATCGGCCACGCCGGGGTAGCGCGCGAAATAGCGGTCGATCCAGGCCTGCGCGGCGCTGCGCTCCAGATTGAGTTGCGAGGCCAGACCAAAGGCCGACATGCCGTAAATGAGGCCGAAGTTGATGATCTTGGCCATGCGCCGCTGCTCGGCGCTCACTTCGGCGAGCGGTACGCCGAACACCTCGGCGGCGGTGGCGGTGTGGATGTCGCGGCCCTCGGCAAAGGCGGCCAGCAGGCCGGCGTCGTCCGACAGGTGAGCCATGATGCGCAGTTCGATCTGCGAATAATCGGCCGATACCAACACATGTCCGGGCGGCGCGATGAAGGCCTCGCGGATGCGGCGGCCTTCGGCTGTGCGCGCGGGGATGTTCTGCAGGTTGGGCTCGGCGCTCGCCAGCCGTCCGGTGACTGCGGTGGCCTGCGAATAGCTGGTGTGGACTCGCCCGGTGCGCGGGTCGATCATCTGCGGCAGCTTGTCGGTGTAGGTTGACTTCAGCTTGGCCATGCCCCGGTAGTCGAGGATGGCGCGCGCGATGGGGTGGTCGAGCGCCAGTTGCTCCAGCGTGTCTTCGTCGGTGGACGGTGCGCCGCCCGGTGTCTTCTTGATGACGGGCAGGCCTTTTTGCGTGAAGAGAATGTCGCCGATCTGCTTCGGCGAGCCCAGGTTGAAAGGCTGGCCGGCTTCCTGGTAGGCGCGCTGTTCCAGTTCCAGCATTTTCTTGCCCAGTTCGTCGCTTTGCACGGCAAGCAATTGCCGGTCGAGCAGGATGCCGTTGCGTTCCATGCGAAAGAGTATGTCGGCGACCGGCAGTTCGATCTGCCGGTAGACGAAATCGAGTGGGCCTGCGCTGGCGATGGCGGGCGCGAGGGCATCGCGCACGCGCAGCGTCACGTCGGCATCCTCGGCGGCGTATTCGGCGGCGCGTTCGACCGCGACTTCTTCGAAACCAATGCGCGAGGCCCCCTTGCCGGTCACGTCGTCGTAGCTGATCGTGGCAAGCCCCAGATGGCGCGTGGCGAGATTGCCGAGTTCATGCGACTGGTGGGCTTCGAGCACGTAGGACAGCAGCAGCGTATCGTCGACGATGCCCTGTAAACGTATGCCGTGGTTGGCAAAGATATGGCGGTCGTATTTGAGATGCTGGCCGACGATCTTGGCCGCGGTGTTTTCCAGAACCGGGCGCAGCTTTTCGAGTGCGACAGAGCGGTCGAGTTGTGCCGGCACCCCCGCGTAGCGGTGCGCCAGCGGCAGGTAGGCGGCTTCGCCCGCGCGGGTGGCAAACGAGATGCCGACCAGTTCGGCCTGCATGGGGTTGAGGCCCGTGGTCTCGGTGTCGAGCGCAAAGCTCGGTGCGGCCGCGAGTTTGGCGATCCAGTGGTCGAGGGCGGCGGCGTCGAGGATCGTTTCGTAGTGCGCCCGGTGGTTGCCGCTGGCATCCTGTTCGGGGGCGGCGGTGTCGCCTGCGTTCGGCGCGGATGCGCCGCCGGCCGGAGTGTCGAGATCGCGCAGCCAGGTGCGGAATTCGTAGCGCATGTAGAGTGCGCGCAGCGCGTCGGCATCGGGCGCGACGGGGGTCAGCGCATCGAGCGTAAACGGCAGGGCGACGTCGGTTTTGATGGTGAGCAGTTCGCGTGCGCGCGGCAGCCAGTCCTTTGCGGCGCGCAGGTTCTCGCCGGCCACGCCCTTCACACTGCCGGCATGCGCCATGAGATTGTCGAGCGTGCCGTACTCGTTCAGCCATTTCACTGCGGTCTTGGGGCCGACCTTGGCCACGCCCGGCACGTTGTCCACGCTGTCGCCGATGAGCGTGAGGTAATCGACGATGCGCTCGGGCGGTACGCCGAATTTGGCGGTTACGCCTGCGACGTCCAGCGTTTCCTCGCTCATGGTGTTGACCAGCGTGACGTGATCGCCAACCAGCTGCGCCATGTCCTTGTCGCCGGTGGAGATGATGCTCCGGATGCCCGCGCGCGCAGCGCCGACAACGAGCGTGCCGATCACGTCGTCGGCTTCGACGCCGTCGATGACGACGAGCGGCCAGCCTTCTGCACGGATCGCCTCGTGCAGCGGCGCGATCTGGCTGGCGAGGTCGTCCGGCATCGGCGGGCGATTGGCTTTGTAGTCGGGGTAGAGATCGTCGCGGAAGGTCTTGCCCTTCGCGTCGAACACGCAGGCGATATAATCGGCCGGGTATTCGCGACGCAGCTTGCGCAGCATGGAGAGCACGCCGCGCAGCGCGTTGGTGGGCTCGCCCGCCGAATTGCGCAGGTCGGGCAGGGCGTGAAACGCGCGGTACAGGTAGGACGAACCATCGACCAGCAGCAGGGTTTTCCCGGTCGGACTGACTTTGAAATCGTTCACGAGGCGCTCGAAAAATGCACTTGGATAAATTGCCGGAAAGCGCCGATCCGACGCGCGCCGCCGAGATCAACTACTCGGCGCGCGAGTCGTGGCGGATGCTGGGGATTATGGCAGAGTTCGTCGAGGCGACCGAACGCCTGGCGGGTATTCGTCCGGCCGTGTCGATCTTCGGCAGCGCACGCACCCCGGCCGATCACGCTTACTACATGCTTACCGAAGACATCGCCCGCCGGTTGTCCGACGCCGGCTTTTCGGTCATTTCCGGGGGCGGTCCGGGCATCATGGAGGCGGCCAACAAGGGCGCGTTCTTCGGCAAATCGCCCAGCATCGGCCTCAATATCCAGCTGCCGCACGAACAAAGCGGCAATTCGTATCAGGACATCAGCCAGACCTTCCAGCATTTCTTCGCGCGCAAGGTAATGTTCGTGAAGTTTGCCGCCGCCTATGTGGTGATGCCGGGCGGCTTTGGCACGCTCGACGAACTGACCGAGGCGCTGACGCTGGTGCAGACCGGCAAGATCCCGCGCATCCCCATCATCCTCGTCGGCTCGAAGTTCTGGGCCGGCTTTGTCGACTGGGTGAAGACCACGCTGGTCGGCGAGGGCATGATCTCGCCCGAGGACATCGACCTCATGTGCCTCATCGACGAACCTGCCGAAGTCGTCGACGCGATCTTCAGCCATTACGAAAAGCGCGGTTTCACGCCTTCGCTCGCCGAGCGCGAAATCCAGCTCAACCTGTAACGCGCAATTCCCGAGCCACATTGCAAAGAACACCCCGGAGTCCGCCATGCGATCCCCCATCCTGATCACGCTTCTTCTGTTCTACGGCCTTGCGGCTGCCGCCGCACCGTCCGACCGTCCGCCTGAACTCAAGCCGGTGCCCGACGGCGCGCCAGGCCCGGACGACGCGCCAGCCGTCACCATCAAACCGGGCAGCCAGGGCCGCGTCATCGAATACCGCGCCAATGGCAAGCTCTACATGCTGAAAGTCATCCCCAGGGTCGGCAAACCGTATTACCTCATCGACAGCAGGGGCGATGGCCAGTTTGCGCGGCAGGACAGCCTGGATTCCGGCATGCGCCCGCCGATGTGGGTGATAAAGGAATTCTGACGCCGCCGCTGCGCGCTGCTTGCCGTCTGGCTCGGGTAGAATCCGCCGCATGAATGCCGATCCGAATCAGGACATCCCCCGCAAACTGCCCGCATCGCAAGGCTTCCAGTGGGTCAACGCGGGTTTCCGTTTTTATCGCAAGACTCCGCTTTTGCTGTCCGCTGCCTTTGGCGTGATCTTTGGCATGGTGATGGCGCTCGGGCTGATTCCCGGCGTGGGCGGCGCGCTGTCCGACCTGGTATGGCCACTGGCCGTGGCGGGGTTCATGGCGGCTTACCGGGCGCTGGACGACGGCCGCGAACTGGAGCTGCCGAATTTTCTGGCCGGGGTGCAGGGGCCGGCGATTCCGCTCATGACCATTGGCGCGGTGCAGCTTCTGGCCATGCTGGTCATCGGCAAGATCATGATCGGCATGGGGTTTGACCCGCAGGCGCTGATGGACGTGGCGCAGCGCGGCGACGCCACTCCGCAGGACGTGCAGGTCGTGCTCAACCGGTCTCTACCGGCCGTGTTCACCGGGCTGGTGCTGTTTGCGCCGCTGATGATGGCGACCTGGTTCGCCCCGGCTCTCATCCTGTTTGGCGGTGCGCGGCCCGTCACCGCACTGGGCGTGAGCCTCAAGGCTGTCATGCGCAACTGGGCTCCGATGCTGGCGAACAGTCTTGCGCTGGGCTTGTTGCTGTTCGTGTCCGCGCTGGTGCCTTTCCTGCTGGGCCTGCTGGTTGCGATGCCCATCCTGTTTGGCTCGCTGTATGCGTCGTATCAGGCGATTTTTGCCGTATGGGCGGATGAATCGCCGCGCGGCGATCAGTCTGCCGACAGTCTGGCGTAGGCCAGCGCCAGCCACTTGGTGCCGGCGTCGCGGAACTTCACCTGCACCCGCGCATCGCTGCCGCGTCCTTCAAAATCGATGATGATGCCCGTGCCGAATTTGGCGTGGGCCACGCTTTGCCCCACCCGGTAGCCGGTGTCGTTGCCGGCCTGTGGCGTGCGCGGGGCGGGCGTGCCGGGGGCAGCCGGCGTTTCGGTCTTGCGGTTGAGCGGGCGCAGCACCTGTTGCGGCAGTTCGTCGAGAAAACGTGACGGCAGACCGTAGCGAATCTGCCCATGCAGCATGCGCGATTGCGCGTGCGACAGATACAGCCGCCGCCGCGCGCGGGTGATCGCCACATACATCAGGCGGCGTTCTTCTTCCACGCCGTTTTCGTCTTGCGCGCTCTGCTCGTGCGGAAACAGGCTTTCTTCCAGCCCGGTGATGAACACCGTGTGGAACTCCAGACCTTTCGCGGCGTGCACGGTCATCAGTTGCAGCGCGTCGAGTCCTGCGCCGGCCTGGTGTTCGCCGGCTTCGAGCGCGGCGTGGGCCAAAAAGGCGTCGAGGGTGTTTTCCTCCGATTCTTCCGAGAACAGCGCGGCGGCGTTGACCAGTTCATTGAGGTTCTCCAGCCGCTCGGCGCCGTCCTTGTCGGCGCGGTAGTAGTCGGCCAGGCCGCTGGCTTCGATGACGTGGTCGATGACTTCGGCGAGCGGCAGGTCGGCAGTCGCCTGCTTGATGTCTTCGATCAGCTTGGCGAAGCCGGCAACTTTGCCGCCGCTGGTGCAGGCCGCCTGCCACAGGCTTGCGCCCGAACGTGCAGCGGTGTCGGCCAGTTGTTCCAGCGTGCGCGCGCCGATGCCGCGCGCGGGGAAATTCACCACCCGCAAAAACGCGCCGTCGTCTTCCGGATGGGTGAGCAGCCGCAGATAGGCCAGCGCGTGCTTGATTTCCTGGCGTTCGAAAAAACGCAGCCCGCCGTACACACGGTACGGCACACTGGCCGAAAACAGCGCGTGTTCCAGCACCCGGGATTGCGCATTGGAGCGGTACAGCAGCGCCATGTCGGACAGGTTCACGCCTTCGCGCTTGAGCGCGCGCACTTCATCCACCACGAAGCTCGCCTCGTCCTGGTCGGAATAGGCGTCGAACACGCGGATCGGCTCGCCGTCGCCCTCCGCCGTCCACAGGTTCTTGCCGAGGCGGTGCGCGTTCTGCGCAATCAGCGTGTTGGCGGCGGTGAGGATGTGGCCGTGGCTGCGGTAGTTCTGCTCCAGCTTGATGACCTTGCCGTGGGCGAACTCGCGCTCGAATTCGGCCATGTTGGCGGTGTTGGCGCCGCGAAAGGCGTAGATCGACTGGTCGTCGTCGCCTACCGCAAAGAGCGCGGCCTGCGGCCCGGCAAAGAGCTTGAGCCAGCGGTATTGCAGGGTGTTGGTGTCCTGGAATTCGTCGATCAGGATGTGTTTGAAGCGATCGCGGTAATGCTCGCGCAGCGGCTCGTTGCGGTAGAGCAGTTCGTAGGAACGCAGCAGCAGTTCGGGAAAATCCGCCACGCCCTCGCGCTGGCATTGCGCGTCGTAGGCCTCGAACAGCTCGGCCATGCGCATCGAGTATTCGTCGAAGGCTTCGGCGTCGCGTGCGCGGCGGCCGGCTTCCTTGTGGCCGTTGATGAACCACTGCACCTTCTTCGGCTCGTATTTCTCCGTATCCACGTTCATCGACTTCATCAGCCGCTTAATTGCCGAGAGCTGGTCGCTCGAGTCGAGAATCTGGAACGACTGCGGCAACCCGGCTTCACGCCAGTGCGTGCGCAACAACCGGTTGGCCAGGCCGTGGAAGGTACCCACCCACATGCCGCGCGTGTTGATCGGCAGCATGGCCGAGATGCGCGTGAGCATTTCCTTCGCCGCCTTGTTGGTGAAAGTCACCGCCAGGATGCCGTGCGGCGACACCTGCTGGGTCTGGATCAACCACACGATGCGCGTGGTGAGCACCCGCGTCTTGCCCGATCCCGCCCCAGCCAAAATCAGCGCGGATTCGTGCGGCAGCGTGACAGCAGCGCGCTGTTCGGGATTGAGAGTGTCGAGAAGGGCGCTCATGTCGGGTACGGGGGCAGACGAGGGAACATTATATAAAGCAGCTGCTGCGTACACAGCGCATGCCGCGGCAGACACGCCCCGCGATCGAAACGTGGAATGAAAAACGGAGCCCCGGGGCTCCGTTTGCAGTCTGATGCGACAGACTTACTTGTTCTTGTTGGCGATCATGTCCTGGATGATCGGGGTCAGGATCAGCTCCATGGCGAAGCCCATCTTGGCGCCCGGCACCACGATGGTGTTGGGGCGCGACATGAACGAATTGCAGATCATGTTCAGCAGGTAGGGGAAATCGACGCCCTTGGGCTCGCGGAAGCGGATGACGATGAAGCTTTCGTCCGGCGTGGGGATGTCGCGCGAGATGAAAGGGTTGGAAGTGTCGACGGTCGACACGCGCTGGAAGTTGATGTCGGTGCGCGAGAACTGCGGGGTGATGTAGTTCACGTAATCCGGCATGCGGCGCAGGATGGTGTCGACGATGACGTCGGCCGAGTAGCCGCGTTCGGCGCCGTCGCGGTGGATCTTCTGGATCCATTCGAGGTTGACGATGGGCACCACGCCGATGCCGAGGTCGACGTGCTGCGAGACATCGACGGTGTCGGTTTTCACCAGGCCGTGCAGGCCCTCATAGAACAGCACGTCCGAACCGGCGGGAATGTCTTCCCAAGGCGTGAATTCGCCGGGGTTGAGGCTGGTGTTGAGGCGCTTGTTGTGCTCGGCGGCCTCCTCGTCGCTGTGGATGTAGTAGCGGCGCTTGCCGGTGCCGGTCTCGCCGTAGGTCTTGAACAGCTCGGCCAGCTTGTCGAAGTGGTTGGACTGCGGGCCGAAGTGGCTGAAATGCTTGTTGCCCTCGGCTTCGGCTTTTTTCACGGCTTCCTTGAACTCGACGCGCGACAGGCTGTGGAAGCTGTCGCCCTCGATGACGGCAGCGTTGATCTTCTCGCGCAGGAAAATGTGCTCGAAGGCGCGCTTGACGGT
>JAIWOL010000073.1 GCA_020216925.1 Thiobacillus sp.
GGCGTTGATCGGCCCGGTGGCCATGATCTGGATGCCCGGCGGGGTGCGGAACAGCAGGGGGATGTGGAAGGTGAGGATGCCCGAGCCGAAATTGCTGACGGCAAGGCGGGGGTGGTCGGCCTCGTCCGGGGTAATGCGGATGGCATCCTTGTCGTCCCCTCCCGACCAGATGGCCTCGAAGCCGACGGGATTGAGCAGTTCCCAGCTGATCGTGTTGGCGATGTTCAGCGGCAGGCAGCGGTGGGCGAGCACAAATTATTTGAGACGCATGCACACATTCCATGCGACGTGCGGCGTCTCATGGAATGTGCTCACGACTGGTCGAACCATACATGCTATGCGTACCATGCGCGAGAGGACTCGACTTTAGGCCGGGCGTCGTGGATGCGGCAAAGATATGGCAGGCTCCGCCATTCATGGCCGGTTGATCTATTTGTCATGCAAAAACAAATACTTGCCTGATTGTTACAACTAAAGTTGTATGGCCTGGCCCGGCCTGGTGCAGTAAGTTGAATCTGTGGTTGTTTCAGCCACATCCACTTGTTCAACGAGGAGATAAAGCATGAAAACTCTGCTGGGTGCACTCTTGGCTGCCTTGCTGGCTTTTCCGGCCTGGGCGGCTGTCGATCTCAATACTGCGACGCAGTCCGAGCTGGAGGCCGTGAAGGGACTGGGGCCGGCCAAGGCGAAGGCGATCATTGCCTACCGTGATGCCAACGGCAAGTTCAAGTCGGTGGATGATCTCGACAAGGTAAAAGGCTTTGGCAAAGCCAGCATCGACAAGCTGCGCGGCGAACTGACCGTAGGGGGCGGCGAAAAGAAAAAGCCCTGATGCAGACCTGATCGGCGGTGCGGATGTCTTGCCATCCGCACCGCCCGGAGGCAAGCGGGCCGCTATAATGGCGGCCCGTTTACCTGACCGCGCCGCCCTATGTCCACCCTTGCAGTCATTCTGATCGCCACGGCTGCAGGCAGTGTGCTCAGTCTGGCCCTGGCCGCGTTGCTGGCCCTGTCAGCGCGGCCGAGCTGGGTGCCTGTGCTGGTCAGCTATGCGATTGGCGCGCTTCTGGGGGCGTCGCTGCTGGAGGTGTTGCCCGAGGCGGTGCATCTGGGCGGCGATATCGAAGCTGTCGCGCAGGCTTTGCTGGGCGGCATCCTGCTTTTCTTCCTGCTCGAAAAGCTGGTGCTCTGGCGGCATTGTCACGAAGAAATCTGCGAGGCGCACGGCAGCCCGGCGCATGCACATGACCACGGCCACGATCATGGCCGCTCGGGGCTGATGATCACGGTGGGCGACACCTTCCACAATTTTGTCGACGGCATCATCATCGCCGGCGCGTTTCTGGTGGATTTCCGCCTTGGGGTGGTGACGGCGCTTGCGATCATCGCCCACGAAATTCCTCAGGAGATCGGCGATTTTCTCATCCTGCTGCATTCCGGTTACACGCGCGCGCAGGCCCTGCTGCTCAATTTCGCGACCGGGGTGGCAACGCTCGCGGGCGCGCTGGCGGGCTATTACGCGCTGTCTGCGCTGCAGGACTGGATGCCGGCCCTGCTCGGACTGGCCGGCGCAAGCATGCTGTATGTGGCGCTGTCCGACCTGATCCCGGGGCTGCACAAGCGCGCCAATATTGGGGCCACGGTGCAGCAGCTGGTGTTAATCGGACTGGGTATCGGCACGGTCGCCCTGGTTGGCCACCTCATCGGCCACGGGCATTGACGGGCGCTTTCGCCCCCCCACGGCATAGGTGAAAATCAAGATCGGCAAGACGCCCAGAAAGATCAGGATGGCCAGCGCCTTGGCGAGGCTGCTGGAGGTGATGGCCATCATCAGGATGACGTAAGCCCAGCCGATTGCAATGATGTACATAGCGTTTCCACTTCAGGGTCTATCCACATGGTAACCAAAGCCCGCTCCGTTCGTCCCCCCACCGTCGGCTTCGTTTCGCTTGGCTGCCCGAAGGCCACGGTGGATTCGGAGCGTATCCTCACCCAGCTGCGCGCGGAGGGTTATGGCATCGTCGGCAGCTACGACGACGCCGACGTGGTGGTGGTGAACACCTGCGGTTTCATCGACGCCGCCGTGCAGGAATCGCTCGAAGCCATTGGCGAGGCGCTGGCGGAAAACGGCAAGGTGATCGTGACGGGCTGCCTCGGCGCCAAGGGCGAGGTGGTGCGCGAGACGCATCCCAAGGTGCTCGCGGTGTCCGGCCCGCACGCGCTCGACGCAGTGATGTCGGCCGTGCACGCGGCGCTGCCCAAGCCGCACGACCCGTTCGAAGACCTGATTCCGCCCGGCGGCGTGAAGCTTACGCCGCGCCATTACGCTTATCTGAAAATATCCGAAGGCTGCAACCATCGCTGCACCTTCTGCATCATTCCCTCGATGCGCGGCGACTTGGTGAGCCGCCCTATCGGCGATGTCATGCGCGAGGCCGAAGCCCTGGTGGGAGCGGGCGTGCAGGAATTGCTGGTGGTGTCGCAGGACACCTCGGCCTACGGCGTGGACGTGAAATACCGTCCCGGTTTCTGGAACGGCCGGCCGCTCAAAACCCGCATGACCGAACTCGCTGCGGCGCTGGGCAGTCTGGGGGCGTGGGTGCGGCTGCACTACGTTTATCCGTATCCCGGCGTGGACGAGGTGATTCCGCTGATGGCAGACGGCACCATCCTGCCCTACCTCGACATTCCCTTCCAGCATGCCAGCCCGCGCATCCTCAAGGCCATGAAACGGCCCGGCGCGGTGGAAAAAACCCTCGACCGCATCCAGCAATGGCGCGCCGCCGTGCCCGACCTCACGCTGCGTTCGACTTTCATCGTGGGTTTCCCCGGCGAGACCGACGCCGAATTCGAGGATTTGCTCGAATTCCTGAAAATCGCCCAGCTCGATCGCGTCGGCTGCTTCAAGTACTCGCCGGTGCAGGGGGCAGCGGCCAACGAACTGCCCGATCCCGTGCCGGAAGACCTGAAGGAAGAGCGTCTCGAACGCTTCATGGAGACCCAGGCCGGAATCTCGGCCGCCCGGCTCGAAGCCAGGATCGGCCGGGAAATCGAGGTCATCGTCGACGAGGAGGACGAAGTGGGCACGCTTGCCCGCAGCCACGCCGACGCGCCGGAAATCGACGGTGTGGTCTATCTCGAAGGGGTGTTTGGCCTCAAACCCGGCACCCGCCTGAAGGTGAGGGTCGAAAGCAGCGACGAGCACGATCTCTGGGCTTCGCCCGCGTCCTGACGCATCGGCTTCGCTTGCGGGCGCTCACGCGAGCGCCGAGGCCAACGCGGCGGGACGCCGCCAGAACATCCACGCGTCGCCGCGGCGCAACACGATTCCCCGCCCGCTGACCGGGTCGGCGATGCGCATTCCGCCCGGCCCCAGTTGCCGCAGCGCGCGGGCCAGCGGGCCAAACCAGCCGGCTTCCAGTTCGCCGACGGCGTTGCGCCAGCCGAGCGCGTCGTTGTGCAGGGCGGGCACCTCGAGTGCGTCGAGCAGGACGATGCCGGGTGGCCTGAGCTGACCGGGCTCGAATCGGGCAGGCCGCGGCCGGGGCGTGGCGCCGCAGATGCGGGCAAGGTCGATGCCGGCCGGGCCGGCATGTATCTCCACTGGCGCGGGGAGCGGTGCGGCATGGACGCCGCCGCCCCACAGCCACAGTCCGTTTACCGGCCACTGGCCGCGGGCCTCGCGCGCAGCGTTCACCGGATGGCTATGCAGCAGCATCTGCGCTTCATTGAGCCGCGCCCGCCACGCGGTGGCGTCGCCGCCGCCGGGCAGAATGCGGTCGAGTGCCTGGCCACGCGCCAGCGAGGGCGGCGTGGTCAGCAGGCGGGGCGGGGTGTCCAGGCGCAGATACCAGCGCCGGGGATGCAGGGCCTGCGGCGCGAAATCCGGCCCGAAGTGTTCGGCGAGAGTGACGGTGAGCTGGCGCGCTTCGTCGTGGGTGAGGTCATCGAATGTTGCGGTGGAATAGACGACCCGGTCGCGCATGACGGCAAAATGCGCCGGGTCGGCGCGCAGCCAGTAGGCGCCGTCGGCAGCGCCGCCGTCGGCGAGCAGGGTAATGGGTGCGAGCGGCCAGTCGGTCTGCCGGCGCACGCCGCAGGCCCGGGCGAGGGCGGCCTCGGTGCCCGGCGGCGATTCGCGGGTGGGCCGGCCACGTGCCAGCAGGGTCGACAGACCCGGCAGTCGCAGCCCCGGCAGGGCGGCTTCGAGCAGGCGGGGCGAGGCGAAGAGGTGGGGAACCAGCCACAGCATGCGGCGAGTCTAGCAGGCTCGAAGTCGTGTCGTGCGGCATGGGCGCAGGGCAAACCGGACGCTGTGGCATACTCGCGGCTCCCTGTCCGCGAATCGAATCTTGCTGCCTTTCGAACTGCTGGTCGGCCTGCGCTACACCCACGCCAAGCGCCGCAATCATTTCATTTCGTTCATTTCCATCGTGTCCATGGCGGGCATTGCGCTGGGCGTGATGGCGCTGATCGTGGTGCTGTCGGTGATGAACGGCTTTCAGGAAGAGTTGCGCGCGCGCATTCTAGGGGTGGCGTCACACGTCGAAATCAGCGGCCCGGGCGACCGACTGGCCGACTGGCCGGGTGTGCTGGCCCACGCCCAACGCAATCCGGATGTGGTGGCCGGCGCTCCCTATGTGAACGCGCAGGGCATGCTGGCCAACGGAAACAGTGTGCGCGGCACGATCATTCGCGGGGTGCTGCCGGACAGGGAAAGCGGCGTGGCCGATTTTGCGCGCTACATGAAGGCGGGCCGGCTCTCCGACCTGAAGCCGGGCGAATTCGGCATCGTGCTCGGCGCGGAACTGGCGCGCGCGCTCAACGTGTTTCCCGGCGACAAGGTGGTGTTGTTGACGCCGCAAGGCAACATCACCCCGGCGGGCGTGATGCCGCGCGTCAAGCAGTTCACGGTCACGGGCATTTTCGAGGCGGGCATGTTCGAATACGACTCGGGACTGGCGCTGGTTCATCTCCGCGACGCGCAGAAGCTGCTGCGGCTCGGCGATGACGTGTCGGGCGTGCGGCTCAAGCTCGACGACCTGTTTCGCGCCCCCTTCGTTACCCGCGCGCTGGCCAGCAGTCTGACGGGCGACTATTACCTCACCAACTGGACGCAGAGCCACGCCAATTTCTTTCGCGCCGTGGCCATCGAAAAACGCATGATGTTCCTGATCCTGCTGCTGATCGTGGCGGTGGCGGCGTTCAATATCGTCTCGACACTGGTGATGGCGGTGACAGACAAGCAGGCCGACATCGCCATTCTGCGCACGCTGGGGGCGCGACCGGGGTCGATCATGGCGATTTTCATGGTGCAGGGCGCGTTCATCGGCGTCTCCGGCGCGGTTCTCGGCGTGACCAGCGGCGTGCTGCTGGCGCTCAATCTGGAAACAGTGGTGCCGTTCATCGAGCGGCTGGCGGGCATGGATCTCTTTCCGGCGGACGTGTACTACATCAACGAATTGCCATCAAAGCTCGTCTGGAGCGACGTCGGCCTGATCGGGGGCGTATCGCTTCTGATCAGCCTGGTGGCGACGCTGTATCCAAGCTGGCGGGCGTCGCGCATCCAGCCGGCGGAGGCGCTGCGCTATGAATGAGATCGTGCTCCGGGCAACCGGCCTGGCCAAGACGTTCAGACAGGGACGCGCCGAAGTGGTCGTGCTCACCGGCATCGACCTCGATGTGCGCGCCGGCGAATCGCTGGCCATTGTCGGCGCCTCGGGTTCGGGCAAGAGCACGCTGCTGCATCTGCTCGGCGGGCTCGATGCGCCGAGTGCGGGGCGCGTGGCGTTGCTGGGCCAGGATCCGTTCGCGCTCAGCGAACGCGCGCGCTGCGCGCTGCGCAACAGCGCGCTGGGGTTCGTCTACCAGTTCCACCATCTGTTGCCCGAGTTCACGGCAGCCGAAAACGCCGCCATGCCGCTGCTGGTTCGGCGCATGTCGCGCGCCGATGCGCTGGCGCGCGCCGCAACGGTTCTGGAAAACGTGGGGCTGGGCCATCGCCTGACGCATCGCCCGGGCGAACTGTCGGGCGGTGAACGGCAACGCGTGGCAATTGCCCGTGCGCTGGTCACGCAACCGGCCTGCATTCTGGCCGACGAGCCCACGGGCAATCTTGATCGCCACTCGGCGGATGCCGTGTTCGACCTGATGCGCGTGCTCAACCGTCGGCAGGGGTCGAGCCTGGTCGTGGTAACGCACGACCTCGAACTGGCAGCGCGCATGGATCGCCAGGCCAGGCTGGTCGACGGGGTGTTGAGCCCGCTCTGACACCGGCGCGATGCGATTCCATCTCATCGCGTTCTGTCTGGGGATTTTTCTGCTGCAACTTCAGGCCAGCCTGCCGCCGGCGCGCGCGCTGGCACTGTTGCCGCTGCTGGCGCTGGTTTTCCTGTTGCCGACGGGCACGGCCTGGCAGCGTTTGGCGCGCGCCGCAGGCGTGGCCGTGTTCGCGGCGGCGCTGGGATTTGCCTGGGCGGCCTGGCGTGCCGATGTGCGGCTCGCCGAACGTCTGCCGTTGCATTGGCAGGGGGTGGATATCGGGCTGGTGGGTGTGGTGGTCGACCTGCCGCAGTCGAGTGCGCGCGGTGAACGTGTCCTGCTGAAGGTGGAACGAGTGCTCACGCCGGGGGTGCCGAATCCCGGACGGGTGCAGCTGACGCGCTATGTGGCGCGTGATGGGCGGCGTCCCCCTGCGTTCCGGGCCGGCGAACGCTGGCAACTCACGGCGCGGCTGAAACGCCCCTCTGGCACGCACAACCCGCACGGCTTCGATCTCGAAGCCTGGATGCTGGAGCGCGGCATCGGCGCTACGGGCTATGTGCGTGAAACCCCTGTTCCTGTGCGGCTCGACTCGCGTGCCGCCACGCCGGCTGCCTGGATTGCTGTGGCCCGCCAGGCAATCCGCGACCGGATCTTCGCCACCCTGGGCGACGCGCCGTACGCGGGGGTGATCGCCGCGTTGACCGTCGGTGACCAGCAGAGCATTCCGCACGTTCAGTGGCGGGCCTTTACCCGCACCGGCGTGAATCATCTGCTGAGCATTTCCGGCCTGCACGTCACCATGATCGCGGCGCTGGGCGGATGGGGCGTGATGATGATCTGGCGACGCTGGCCGCGGGCGGTGGCGCGCTGGCCGGCGCGCCAGGCTGGCCTCGTGGCGGCGGTCGGCGCGGCGATTGCCTATGCCCTGCTGGCGGGGTTTCAGGTGCCGGCGCAACGCACCCTGTTCATGCTGATGGTGCTGGCAGCGGCGTTCTGGGGCCGGCGCGAGGCGCGGCCGTTTTCCGCCCTGATCATGGCCATGGCCGGGGTGCTGCTGATCGACCCCTGGGCTGTGTTGTCCGCCGGGTTCTGGCTGTCGTTCGGCGCCATCGCGGCCATTCTGTGGGTGACATTCGGTCGCGTCGCCGCGCCGCACAAACTGCGTGGATGGGTAATGGCGCAGGCCGCGGTGACGCTCGCGCTTGCCCCCGCGCTGTGGGCGCTGTTCCAGCAGGTTTCGCTGATTTCGCCGCTGGCCAATGCCGTGGCCATTCCCCTGGTGAGCTGGGGCGTGACGCCGCTGGCCTTGCTGGGTGTGCTCGTGCCGCAGCTGTGGCACCTCGCCGCCGGCCTGATGGCGTGGCTGGGAGAGGCGTTGCTGTGGGCGAGCGCCTTGCCTTGGGCGACCCTGAGTCGGCCCGCCCCGGGCGCGCTGGCAACCGGCCTTGCGCTCGCCGGCGCAGTCTGGATGCTGATGCCGCGTGCATTTCCACTGCGGGGGCTGGCCTGGCTGCTGTGGCTGCCTCTGCTTTGGCCGCCCCAGGCGAGGCTTGCCTGGGGCGAATTTGCCGTCGAGGTCATCGACGTCGGCCAGGGGACATCGGTGCTGGTGCGCACTGCGCGCCATGCGCTGCTCTATGACACCGGGCCGGCTTTTGCCGGGACGGATGCAGGCGAGCGCATCGTCGCGCCGTATCTGCGCGCATCCGGCGTGGGCAGGCTCGATGGCGTGATCGTCTCGCACGACGACAACGACCACAGCGGCGGTCTGGCGTCGGTCTTGCGCGACGTGCCGACGGGCTGGCTGTTGCACGCCTTGCCGGTTGGCAGTGCGCACCTTTCGGCCGCCCCCGCGCCGCGACGCTGCTGGCGTGGGCAACGCTGGCAATGGGACGGCATCGATTTCGATATTCTCAACCCGCCTGCGCACGCCTGGCAGGAGGCAGGCAGCGCGCGCCGGGATAACGATTTCAGTTGCGTATTGCGGGTGAGCCGGGGAGCGCAGTCGTTCCTCATCACTGGCGATGCCGAGCGCCGCGGCGAGCTCGAACTGCTGGAATCCGGCCAGTCATTGGCTGCTGCGGTACTGGTGGCCGGTCATCATGGCAGCCGGACATCATCCCTGGACGAATTCGTGAAGCAGGTGTCGCCAGGCTGGGTGGTGTACACCATGGGCTACCGCAACCGCTTCGGCCACCCCCACGCCGAAGTGGTGGCACGTTTCCGCGAAGCCGGCAGCGTGCAGTTGCGCAGCGATCGCGATGGCCTGGTGCGCTTCCGGTTTGGTGAAGGCGGGGTGGACGTCGCACAATACCGGCGAGTCCAACGCCGTTACTGGCAAACTGCCTATGACCATGAATGACGCCGCTCGCCCGCGCTGCACCGAGACTGTCGATTACGAATCGGCCCGGCAACTGCTGGCGCGTGCGCTGCCCGTGGCCGAAAACGATGCACCCTGGCAGGCGCTGGAACAGGCCCATGCGACGCTCGGCGCGACGCCGGAATTTGCCCATGCCGTAGGCACGGCGCTGATCGTGGCCGAACTGCGCATCGGTGCCGATGCGGTTGCCGCCGCCCTGTTGCTCGGCTGCATCGGCGACGATCCCGTCCTCGATGCACGCCTGGGTGCTGCCGGAAAGCTGGCGCGTGGCGTGGTGGCGATGGCCCGCATCGAATCGCTGCTTGCCGGCGCCACCGACCGGCGCGTGGATCCGCATGCCCAGCTCGAAGCCCTGCGTCAGATGGTGCTCGCCATGGTCGAAGACATCAGGGTGGTGCTGCTGAAGCTGGCCGAGCGCACTCATGCGCTGCGCTGCGCTGCGCAACTGGACGAAGCCAGCCAGAGAGCGCTCGGCCAGCAGGCGCGCGAGCTCTTTGCGCCCTTGGCCAATCGCCTTGGCGTGTGGCAAATCAAATGGGAGATGGAAGACTGGGCGTTCCGCTATCTGGAGCCCGATACCTACAAGCGGATTGCCGCGCAGCTCGACGAAAAGCGCGCCGCCCGCCAGGCCTACATCGAGGGCATCATCGAACGCCTCCAGATCGAGTTGCGAGCGCATGGCATCGCGGGGGAAGTCAGCGGCCGGCCCAAGCACATCGCCAGCATCGTCAACAAGATGCGGCGCAAGCGGCTGAGCTTCGAACAGCTCTACGACATCCGCGCGGTGCGCGTGCTGGTGAAACACGAAATCGACTGCTACACCGTGCTGGGTATCGTGCACAACCTCTGGCAGCCGATTCCCGGCGAGTTTGACGACTATATCTCCAAGCCCAAGAGCAACGATTACCGTTCGCTGCATACCGCCGTGATCGGCCCGGAGGAGCGGGCGCTCGAAGTGCAGATTCGCACATTCGACATGCACAATCAGGCGGAGCTGGGCGTGGCCGCCCACTGGCGCTACAAGGAAGGCGGCAAATCCGACGCGCAGTATGAAGAAAAGATTGCCTGGCTGCGCCGCATTCTGGAATGGAAGGACGATGTCGCCGACAGCGGCGAGTTTTCAGAGCAGTTCAAGACCGAACTCTTCCATGACCAGGTATATGTGCTGACGCCGCAGGGCCGCGTGGTGGCACTGGATCGCGGCGCGACGCCGGTCGATTTTGCCTACGCCCTGCATACCGATCTGGGCCATCGCTGCCGGGGCGCACGGGTGGATGGCGTGATGGTGCCGCTCAATACCGCGCTGGAAAACGGCCAGCGGGTTGAAATCATCACCGCCAAGGAAGGCGAACCCAG
>JAIWOL010000013.1 GCA_020216925.1 Thiobacillus sp.
CCGCGACTGGCTCAACACCGCGCTGGGTTATCTGGTCACCCATCGCGCCCGCTCCAAGGTCCGGACCTGGTTTCGCCAGCGCGATATCGGTGAGCAGGTTGCGCTGGGCCGCGCCCTGCTCGACAAGGAAATCAAACGGCTCGGCGCCGTCGAGCCCAATCTGGAAAAGCTCGCGCAGCGGCTCCAGTTCAACAGGCTGGACGAATTCCTCGCCGCACTGGGGCGGGGAGACGTGGGGCAACGCGATCTCGTCCAGGCCCTGCAGGATGCCGGCAAACTGGCACCGACGGCGCTGCTGCCCACAAGCAGAACGCGCGCCCGCGCCCGCTCAGGCAATCCGGTGGTGATTCCGGGTCTGGGCGACATCCCCTTCACCCTTGCGCGCTGCTGCAAGCCGGCACCGCCGGACGCCATCGTGGCGTATGCCACGGTGGGCCGCGGTGTGACCGTGCACCGCGCCGACTGCGCAGCCTTGAAGCGAGGCAATCCGGCCCGCATGCTGCCTGCGCAATGGGGCATCGAAGCCGGCGCGGCGTATGAGGTCGAGATTCTCGTGAAAGCATTCGACCGGCAAGGCCTGTTGCGCGACATTTCCGACGTGATCGCCAAGGACAAGCTCGATGTGCTGCGCGTCAACACCGAAAGCCGCGATGAATTCGCGACCATGCGACTGACCGTGCGCGTGCGCGAACTGGCGCAGCTGTCACGGCTGCTGCTGCGCTTGCAGCACGTGCAGAACGTTATCGAGGCGCGGCGGGCCTGAATGTGGCGGCCGCCGCCCCACTACCGGACCGGGCGTCTTTTTTGCCGTCACGCCCCCGGCAGAAAGCGGCCCTGTGAGCAGATGCAAGACCATACATGACGCCTGAGCAAGCAGACGACACGCCGCCTCCGGACACGCCCCGGCCCTGGTGGCGCAACTGGAAAATCATGCTGCCGCTGTGGGGAGCCATAGGCGGGCTGGCCTGGTTCGCCCTGCGCCACAATGTCGACCAGAGCGTGGTGGCGGGCAGCGTGGTGGCCATCGGCCTGATCTCGAATGCGTTTGCCTGGCTGCTGGGGGTGATCGCCCTGGTGCCGGTCATCGGGCCGATCATCGTCAAGGTGCTCTCGGCCGGTTTCATCTGGCTGCTCAACGCGCTGGGCTATCTGGTGTCGTACATCGCCATCCGGCGCGGCTATTCGAAGGATGTGCTTACCTATCGCGGCCTCACGGTCGCGCTCATCATCGGCATCGTCATAGGCTTCGTGATCGGCAGGCTGGTGTAGCCGGAGACAAGCTGGCTGCCGGCCAGGACGCAAGAATCCTGTCCGCGAGCGCTCGCAGGCTGGCGGGGCCGAGATCGGGCGTGCTGAGGCTGATATCGTCCGGCCCCGGCGCGTAATTGTGCGCCAGCGATTTGCGGTAGGCCGGGTCGTAATGCTGTTCGAGCAGGCTCGCCACCAGTTCGGGCCATGCCCCCGCACTTGCCAGCGCCTGCCAGCTGGCAACGGTCTGTCTGCCCCGGAGTTCGGCCAGATGCGCAAGACGCGCGTTGAGCATGCCGGGGGCCGCGAGAAAATGCGCGTAATCCTCGATCAGCAATTGAACCCGGGCCGATAACGGCGCTTCGATGCGTATGCACGGACTGCTGCGCATGGCGGCGATCAGGGCCTCGGGGACCGTGAGCGCGCCGATGCGCTTGCTTTCGGATTCCACATACACCGGCCGCGCCGGGTCGAATCGACTGAGCGCGGACCAGACCGCGCTCTCGAAGCCTTTTTGCGCAGGTTGCGGGTCATCCGGGCGGGCACCGAGCAAAGACCCGCGGTGCGCAGCCAGGTCTTCCAGATCGAGCACCTGCGCCCCTGCCTGCTGCAGTGCGGCGAGAAGGCGGCTTTTCCCGCTTCCGGTGGGGCCGCTGACGACACGGTAGTGCAGGGTGGCGGGCAAACGCGCGAGCTCGGCAACGACGTGCCGGCGATAGGCCTTGTACCCGCCTTCCAGCTGCGCGGCGGCAAAACCGATCTTCTGCAGGATATGCGTCATCGCGCCGCTGCGGTTGCCGCCCCGCCAGCAATACACCAGGGGGCGATAGTGCCTGGGTTTGTCCGCAAACCAGGTTTCGAGATGCCGCGCGATGTTGTGCGAGATCAGCGCCGCCCCCACTTTCTTGGCCTCGAAGGGGGAGACCTGTTTGTACAGCGTGCCGACGCGCGCGCGTTCGTCATTGTCGAGCACGGGCAAATTGATCGCGCCCGGGGCGTGGTCTGCCGCGAATTCGCCGGGCGAACGGACGTCGATCACCTCGTCAAAGCGGGCCAAGTCTGCTACGGTGGCGGCGCGCAAAATCGGGATTTCCCCTTCATGGTCACAATCAAACTCACGCAATTCTCACACGGCGGCGGATGCGGCTGCAAAATCGCCCCGGCGGTATTGAAGGACATTCTCTCGCGGTCGGCCCCCATGAGCGGGTTCAGCGACTTGCTGGTGGGTACCGAAACCTCGGATGACGCCGCGGTCTACCGGCTCAATGACGCGCAGGCCATAGTCGCCACCACCGATTTTTTCATGCCCATCGTCGACGATGCGTTCGACTTTGGCCGCATCGCGGCGACGAATGCCCTGTCGGACATCTATGCCATGGGCGGCAAGCCGCTGTTTGCGCTGGCGATTGTCGGAATGCCGGTCGGCAAGCTGCCGGTCGAAACCATACGCGAGATCCTCGCGGGAGGGGAAGCCGTGTGCCGCGCCGCAGGCATCCCGGTTGCGGGGGGACATTCGATCGATGCCCCCGAGCCGATTTATGGCCTGGTGGGAATCGGGGTGGTACACCCCGAGCGGATCAAGCGCAACAGCGCCGCGCGGCCGGGAGACGTATTGATACTGGGCAAACCGCTGGGGGTTGGCATCCTGTCGGCCGCCCTGAAGAAGGGCGCGCTTTCGGACGCTGGCTATCGCAAGATGATCGAAACGACGACACAGCTCAATGCCGTGGGCACGCGCCTGGGGGAAATCGACGGGGTTCATGCAATGACCGATGTCACCGGCTTTGCCCTGCTCGGTCACCTGCTGGAAATCGCGCGGGGTTCAGGACTGACGGCCCGCGTCGAGTGGTCTCGGGTGCCCAGGATCGCCGAGGCCGTGGCCCTTGCCGAAGCGGGGGTGGCTACCGGCGCGGCGGATCGCAATTGGGCAAGCTATGGTCACGAGGTGGATACTGGCGCAGGGGTGGCCGAATGGCAGCGCAAGTTTTTGTGTGATCCGCAAACCAGTGGTGGTTTGCTGGTGGCGTGCGCGCCCGAGGCAGCAGCACACGTAAAAGCAGTATTCAGACAGGCGGGTTTTGCCGAAGCAGCCGCCATCGGCGAACTCGGCGCGGGGGCAGCGCGGGTCGGTGTCGTCTAGACCACCCGGAGGCTGGCGGGCTTGCGGTCTTCGTCGCGTCGCCCGCAGGGGGACACGCGGCGGTCGACCGTTACCCCGGCAGGGAGCGCGGCGCCGCGCGGCGCGATGCGGCGATCGCCAAGACGGCGTTCGAGCGGAATGAATTCAACCTGATAAACGGGCAGGGCGGCCATGTGCGTATCCCCTGTGTCGATTTGTTGACGATTTTAGTCGGGATTCCGACAAATTTACAATTGGCTGGACAGCCGGCTGGTAGAAAAATTCCACCGCTCGTCGGGGGAAACGCGCAACAGGCTCAGCGCTGGGCCGTGCGAAGCAGACGCTGCTTTTCGCGCTGCCACTCGCGCTCTTTCTCGGCGGCACGCTTGTCATGCTGTTTTTTGCCCTTGGCCAGGCCAACGCTGAGTTTGATGCGCCCGCGGGTGTAGTGCAGGTCCAGCGGCATCAGGGTATAGCCGGCACGTTCGGTGCGACCGATCAGCTTGTCGATTTCACTGGCGTGCAGCAACAGTTTGCGGGTGCGGGTCGGGTCGGGCAGAACATGGGTTGAGGCCGTGGCCAGCGGACTGATATGGCAGCCGATCAACCAGATGGCGCCATTCTTCACCACCACGTAGGCTTCCTTCAATTGCACCCGGCCGGCGCGGATCGATTTGACTTCCCAGCCTTCGAGCACGAGCCCCGCCTCGTATTTTTCCTCGATGAAATAATCGTGGAAGGCTTTTTTGTTATCGACGATGCTCATGTCTGACCGGCTTGCGTACAATTCTTGATTTTACAAGCCTTTGGGTCGAGATGGCGCGTGTGGAGAAGAGCGTGCTGGTGGGGCATACGCCGGAACGCATGTTTGAGCTGGTCGACCGGGTGGAGGATTACCCGGCCTTCCTGCCCTGGTGCGGTGGAACAGAACTGATACAGCGCGACGCGAGCCGGACGGTGGCGACCATCCACATTGCCTATCTGGGCATACGCCAGAGCTTTACCACCGAAAACACCAAGACCTATCCGAAGGAGATGCGGATACAACTGCGGGATGGCCCGTTTGCCGAACTCGAAGGGGACTGGGTGTTCACGCCGCTCGGTCAGGACGCCTGCAAGATCGAATTCCGCCTGCACTACGTGTTTTCGAGCCGGGTACTGGAAACCGTGCTGGCCCCCGTGTTCAGCCATATCACCAGCACCTTCGTCGATGCCTTCGTGAAGCGTGCGGACGAGGTATACGCGGCTTGAGCAGCGGCGTCATCCAGGTGGAAGTCGTCTATGCCCTGCCCGCGGTCCAGTCCCTGGTGCGTGTCGCGCTGGCGGAAGGCGCCACGGTCGGCGACGCGATTCGTGCGTCGGGCCTGCTGGAGGCCCATCCCGACATCGATCTTGCCAGGAACAAGGTTGGCGTTTTCAGCAAACTGGTCAAGCTCGACGAAAAGGTGCGGGACCGCGACCGGGTGGAAATTTACCGGCCGCTTCTGGCCGACCCGAAGGAAGTCCGGCGCAAACGGGCCGAAGAGGGCAAGGTCACCAAGAAAGGCGGCGGCGACGCTCCGGCCGCAGACTCCGCCGGGCCCGCCTGATCGACCCTACCTGCAGTTTTCCGCAACGGCTTTCTGGCTGCTGGCCAATGCTTGCGCCCGCGCCCGATCGTCGAGGTAGACACGCTGTCCCGCAGTATTGGTCGAGTAGACGCGCGTTTTGTTCTGCAGCGTGACGAGGTTGTTGCGCGCCTTGTCGCAGTTTTCCCGCTTGAGGCGGGCCTGCTCGGCTTCCTTGCCGGCCTTGGCCTTGGCTTCTTCGTCTTCCTTCAGGCGTTTCTGGTAAGCCTGCTCGCGCGCGCTGAGCGACTGGGTAGCCTGCTCGCTGATCGCGGCCTCGGCGGCGGACGCCCCCCGCACGGTCTGGGCGCCGACAGTAGGGGGCTGGTCGGAATAATGCACCTTGCCCGAGCCGTCGACCCATTTGTAGAGCTCACCCGCAGCAGGCAGGGCAAACAGCGCGCAAACAAAAAACAAAAGCCCTCCGGCGCGAGACCGGAAGGCTTGCTTGATGACGGTGCAGAGCGGATCAGTCACCGACTTTCAGCATCGGGTAGTTGAGCTGGGCCAGACCTTTTTGCACGTGGTCATTGACGATCTTGACCTGCTTCATCACGGTTTCGCTGTCGCCTTTTTCGGCAGCGGCTTCAGCAGCTTTCAGGGCGTTTTCTGCGGTAGTCCACAGTGCGTTCTTGGCCCTTGCGTCCTTTACGGCTGCCTGGGCGCCGGCCAGGGCGGCCTTGGCTTCAGCGCTGATTTCGGCCTTGGCCGGGGCGGCAGGGGTGGCCGCAGCCGCCGGTTTGGCCGGCTGGTTGACGTAGAGGTCGGCGCAACCGGACAGACCCAGCAGGGCGGCGGCGGTCAGGGCAAACAGAATTTTGGACATGAATGGGATCTCCTCTGAGTTTTATGTTCGACGGACACAGGACGGGTGAATCTTGGCCCTGCGTACCAACAGGCAGTTGCAATGCTTGCACAAAGTTAGCCGCATCAACCACGCGAGTCAACCGCATCGTCCGGCTTTTGGCTTGGTAGTTTACGACCAAGGGCGCGCGGCTGCGGTTTGTCGGCAGTGGAGCGCCCGCGTATAATCCGGCTTTGCGTTAAGGAAAGCCCATGCGTGTTCTGCAAAAAGCGCTGACGTTCGACGACGTTCTGCTCGTCCCCGCCCATTCCGCCATCCTTCCCCGCGAAGTCAGCCTGTCCACGCAGTTGACGCGCAGCATCACCCTGAACCTCCCCCTGCTATCCGCCGCGATGGATACGGTGACCGAAGCACGCCTGGCGATTTCGCTCGCACAGGAGGGCGGCATCGGCATCATCCACAAGAACATGAAAGCCGAAATGCAGGCTGCGCAGGTGTCGGCGGTCAAACGCTTCGAATCCGGAGTGGTGAAAGATCCGATCACGATTGCGCCGCAGATGACGGTGCGCCAGGTGCTCGAAATCACCCGTGCAAAAAAGATTTCTGGCCTGCCCGTGATCGAAGGCGGCAAGGTCGTGGGGATTGTGACCAACCGCGACCTGCGCTTTGAAACCCAGCTCGACCAGACCATCGCCAACATCATGACGCCGAAGGCGCGCCTGGTGACGGTGAAAGAAGGTGCCAGCCGCGACGAAGCGATGGCCTTGCTGCACAAACACCGGCTGGAACGCGTGTTGGTGGTCAACGATGCCTTCGAGCTGCGCGGCCTGATCACCGTCAAGGACATCCAGAAATCCAGCGAGCACCCGCTGGCGTGCAAGGACGCGATGGGGCGGTTGCGCGTGGGCGCGGCAGTCGGCACCGGAGAAGGCACCGAAGATCGCGTGGCGGCCCTGGTGGAAGCCGGCGTCGACGTTATCGTCGTCGATACCGCGCATGGGCATTCCAAGGGCGTGCTGGAGCGTGTCGAATGGGTCAAGCAGACCTTCCCCGACGTGCAGGTCATCGGCGGCAACATCGCCACCGCCGCCGCCGCCAAGGCGCTGGTCGATCATGGGGCCGATGCGGTCAAGGTCGGCATCGGCCCGGGGTCGATCTGCACCACCCGCATGGTCGCCGGCGTCGGCGTGCCGCAGATCAGTGCCGTTGCCAACGTGTCCGATGCGCTGGCGGGCAGCGGCGTGGGCGTGATCGCCGATGGCGGCATCCGCTACTCCGGCGACATCGCCAAGGCGCTGGCGGCGGGGGCGGACTGCGTGATGCTGGGCGGACTGCTCGCCGGCACAGAGGAAGCGCCGGGCGAGGTCGAACTGTTCCAGGGCCGTTCCTACAAGTCTTACCGCGGCATGGGGTCGCTGGGCGCGATGCAGCAGGGGTCGAGCGACCGTTATTTCCAGGACAACGAAAAGAGCGCGGAAAAACTGGTGCCCGAAGGCATCGAAGGCCGCGTGCCCTACAAGGGCAGCGTGCTCGGCGTGATCCACCAGATGATGGGCGGGCTGCGCTCCAGCATGGGCTACCTTGGCGTCGCCAACATCGCCGAGATGCATGCCAAGGCCGAATTCGTCGAGATCACCGGTGCCGGCATCCGCGAATCCCACGTACACGACGTGCAAATCACCAAGGAAGCGCCGAATTACCGTGTCGAATAAGATTTGACCGGCGCTCATGGAACACCCAGTGAAAGTCACGCTGTGCGTGGCTTTCTTTTTTAGCTACCCGCCGAGCAGTCATGCACCAGAAAATCCTCATCCTCGACTTCGGTTCGCAAACCACCCAGCTCATCGCCCGCCGCGTGCGTGAGGCCGGCGTGTACTGCGAACTGCACCCCAACGACGTGAGCGAGCAATTCGTGCGCGAGTTTGCGCCGGCCGGCGTCATCCTCTCGGGCGGGCCGAATTCGGTGTACGAAGACGAAACGCCGCGCGCGCCGCCATGCGTGTTCGAACTCGGCGTGCCGGTGCTCGGCATCTGCTACGGCATGCAGACCATGGCCGCGCAACTCGGCGGCACGGTCGAATCCGCCGCCAAGCGTGAATTCGGCTACGCCGAAATCCGCGCGCGCGGTCATACCGCGCTGTTGCGCGATATCCAGGACCGCACCAACGACCTCGGTCACGGCCTCTTGGACGTGTGGATGAGCCACGGCGACAAGGTCACCGCGCTACCCGACGGCTTCAAGGTGATGGCGTCGAACGATGCCACGCCCATCGCCGGCATGGCGGATGAGTCGCGGCGTTTTTACGGCGTGCAATTCCACCCCGAAGTCACCCACACCGTGCAGGGCAGGGCCTTGTTGACGCGCTTCGTGCGCGGCGTCTGCGGCTGCGCGGGCGACTGGAACATGCCGGATTACGTCGCCGAAGCCATCCAGAAGGTCAAGCAGCAGGTCGGCGACGATGAGGTGATTCTGGGCTTGTCCGGCGGCGTCGACTCGTCGGTCGTCGCCGCCCTGCTGCACAAGGCCATCGGCGACCAGCTCACCTGCGTGTTCGTCGACAACGGCCTGCTGCGCCTCAACGAGGCCGAACAGGTGATGGCGACCTTCGCGAAGAACCTCGGCGTCAGGGTCATCCACGTCGATGCGCGCGAGCGCTTCATGGGCGCGCTGGCAGGCGTGTCCGACCCCGAGCAGAAACGCAAGATCATCGGCCGAGAATTCGTGCATGTGTTTCAGGAAGAAGCCGAAAAACTGCCGAATGCCAAATGGCTCGCGCAAGGCACGATCTACCCCGACGTCATCGAGTCGGCGAGCGCAAATACCAAAAAAGCGCACACGATCAAGAGCCACCACAACGTCGGCGGCCTGCCCGACACGCTGCACCTCAAACTGCTCGAACCGCTGCGCGAACTGTTCAAGGACGAAGTGCGCGAGCTCGGCGTGGCGCTCGGCCTGCCGCACGACATGGTCTACCGCCATCCCTTCCCCGGCCCCGGTCTGGGTGTGCGCATCCTCGGCGAAGTGAAAGCCGAGTACGCCGACTTGCTGCGCCGGGCGGACGCGATTTTCATCGACGAATTGCGCGCCGCCGGTTGGTACGACAAAACCTCGCAAGCCTTCGCGGTGTTTTTGCCGGTCAAATCGGTCGGCGTGATGGGCGACGGACGCACCTACGACTACGTCGTCGCGCTGCGCGCCGTCGTCACCAGCGACTTCATGACCGCGCACTGGGCGGAACTGCCGTATTCGCTGCTCGGCAAGGTCAGCAACCGCATCATCAACGAAGTGCGCGGCATCAATCGGGTGGTGTACGACGTGTCCGGCAAGCCGCCGGCGACGATCGAGTGGGAGTGAGCTAGCCGTGGGTGCCGTTGCCGTCGTCGGGGGCGGCCCGGCAGGCTTGATCGCAGCAGAAACGCTTGTACTGGGTGGCGCTCGGGTTGACCTTTACGATGCGATGCCCTCGGTGGGCCGCAAGTTTCTGCTGGCGGGCATCGGGGGCATGAACATTACGCATGCCGAGCCTTTGCAGATTTTTGCGACGCGTTATGGCGGGCGCGAACGGGCCATGCGTCCGCTGCTCGAATCGTTTCCCCCGGATGCGCTGCGTGGATGGATGCAGGCCCTCGGAATCGAAACGTTCGTCGGTTCGTCTGGCCGCGTCTTTCCCCAGGACATGAAAGCGGCACCGTTGCTGCGTGCCTGGTTGCATCGCCTGCGTGAGGCGGGCGTGCGGTTTCACATGCGGCATCGCTGGCAGGGCTGGACGGAGAGGGGCGCTTTGCGTTTTGCGACACCGGCGGGCGGCCTGCTTGTGGAAACTGATGCGCTGGTGATGGCGCTTGGTGGAGCAAGCTGGCCCAGGCTGGGCGCCAATGGCGACTGGGTGCCTTTGCTGCGCCAGCGCGGCATCGATATTGCGCCGCTTTTGCCGGCGAATTGCGGATTCGACGTGGCGGGGGGCTGGAGCGCGCACCTGAGGTCGAGCTTTGCCGGGCAGCCGTTGAAGACCGTCGGGATGCATTTTGCCGATGCGAGTGGCCGGCAGCACGCGCGCCGGGGTGAGCTGATGCTGTCGGACACCGGCATCGAGGGCAGCCTGGTTTACGCACTGTCAGCCTTGTTGCGCGATGCGATCGCGGCACGGGGCCGTGTGCAGGTGAAACTGGATCTGCTGCCGGACAAATCGCCGCAGCGGGTGCTTGCCGAGGTGAGCCATC
>JAIWOL010000014.1 GCA_020216925.1 Thiobacillus sp.
CACGCGCCTCGCGTTCGCTCGCAAGCCATCTGCAGAGCCGTGCCGGGCTGAAGGGTGCGAAGGTGGCGCTGCTGCACGAATGCGTGCCGAAAGACGCGCTGAACGATGCGGCGCGGCTCGCACAGGCGATAAAATCGCTGGCCCTGACCCTGGTTGCGCCACGTCCCATTGAGGAAGCGATCAGCAGCGCGGGCGGCGTGCGTTTCGAGGCGCTCGATGCGAACCTGATGCTGCGCACGATGCCCGGCGTGTTCTGTGCCGGCGAGATGCTCGACTGGGAAGCGCCCACCGGCGGTTATCTGCTTACCGCGTGTTTCGCCAGCGGGCGCGCAGCGGGGCGGGGGGCGCTGGATTACCTGAAGACCCGACGACATGCTGCGACTGACTGAACTCAAACTGCCGCTCGACCATCCGCCAGACGCCTTGCGCGCGGCGATTCTGAAGCGCCTGGAACTGGCGGACGACGCACTGATCCACTTCAGCATCTTCAAGCGCAGCTACGACGCGCGCAAGAAACACGCGTTGCTGATGGTATACGCGGTCGATATCGAGGCCAGAAATGAAGCGGCGCTGCTGAAAAAATTCCGTAACGATGCGCAGGTGAAGCCGTCGCCGGACATGCGCTATCGATTTGTTGGCCAGGCGCCGGCTGCGCTTGACGAAAGGCCCCTGGTGGTCGGCTTCGGCCCCTGCGGCATCTTTGCCGCGCTGGTACTGGCGCAGATGGGCTTCCGACCCATCGTGCTGGAGCGCGGCAAGGCGGTGCGCGAACGCACGCAGGATACGTGGGGGCTGTGGCGCAGACATGTTCTCGACCCGGAATCCAACGTGCAGTTTGGCGAAGGCGGCGCGGGGACGTTTTCCGACGGCAAGCTCTACAGCCAGATCAAGGACCCCCGGCATCTCGGACGCAAGGTGCTCACCGAGTTCGTGAAGGCGGGGGCGCCGGAGGAGATTCTCTATGTCTCCAAGCCGCACATCGGCACCTTCCGCCTGGTCTCGATGGTCGAGGCCATGCGGCGCGAGATCGAAACCCTGGGCGGCGAAATCCGTTTCCGTCAGCGCGTGTCCGACGTCCTGATCGAAGACGGGCGCATCGCGGGGGTGCAACTCGCCGGCGGCGAAACCCTGGCGAGCCGTCACGTCGTCCTCGCGCTTGGTCACAGCGCGCGCGACACTTTCGAGATGCTGCATGCGCGCGGCGTATACATGGAGGCCAAGCCGTTTTCCATCGGTTTTCGCATTGAACACCCGCAGTCGCTCATCGACCGCGCCCGGCTGGGGCCGCACGCCGGCAATCCCCTGCTCGGGGCGGCCGACTACAAGCTGGTGCATCACGCGAAGAACGGCCGCGCGGTCTACAGCTTCTGCATGTGTCCCGGCGGCACCGTGGTTGCGGCCGCCTCCGAGCCCAAGCGTGTCGTCACCAACGGCATGAGCCAGTACTCGCGCAACGAGCGCAACGCCAACGCCGGCATCGTCGTCGGCATCACGCCGGACGATTACCCGGGCGGCGTGCTCGCCGGCATTGAATTGCAGCGGCAGCTCGAATCGCGCGCCTTCGAGCTGGGCGGCGGCAATTACGATGCGCCGGCGCAACGCGTCGGCGATTTCCTTGCCGGGCGCGCCTCCACGCGGCTCGGCAGCGTCGAACCCTCGTACAAACCCGGCGTGCGTCTCGCCGACCTTGCAGCCGCCCTGCCTGGTTACGCCATCGAGGCGATTCGCGAGGCGTTGCCCGCGTTCGATAAACAGATCAAGGGATTTGCCATGGACGACGCCGTGCTCACCGGCGTCGAAACGCGCACCTCGTCGCCGCTGCGCATCACGCGCGGCGACGATTTCCAGAGCCTCAACGTCACGGGCCTGTATCCGGCAGGTGAGGGTGCGGGCTACGCCGGCGGCATCCTCTCCGCCGGGGTCGACGGCATCAAGGTTGCGGAGGCGGTGGCGCGGGACATGCTGGGGTTGCCAGCGGCGGATTCCGGCACGCGGCCAAACCCGGACTGCGGCTACTGAGCCTGTACGGAAATATGCGCGTTTGCCGCGCACGGGTTGCTTTTCGTCGCTGTCCTGAAGTTTCGCGATGCTAGAATCGGCGACATGTCCGAAGCCTATTCGCCGTGCCGGTCCGGGTTGCTCCGCCGGCCGGCCTGCTCCCGCTAGATGCGCATCCTGCTTTCCAACGACGATGGATATTTTGCTCCCGGCCTCACCGCGCTGGCCCAGGCGCTGGCTCCGCTTGCCGAAGTCACCGTGGTGGCCCCCGAGCGCGACCGCAGCGGCGCATCCAATTCGCTTACGCTCGACCGGCCGCTGATCCTGCGCCAGGCGCCCAGCGGCTTTTATTACGTGAACGGCACACCGACCGACTGCGTGCATCTGGCGGTCACCGGCATGCTCGACCATCTGCCCGACATCGTGATCTCCGGCATCAATCACGGCGCCAACATGGGGGACGACACCATCTATTCCGGCACTGTCGCCGCCGCCACCGAAGGTTATCTGCTCGGCATTCCCTCGATTGCGGTGTCGCTTGCGAGTCACAGCGGCCGTCATTTCGATACCGCCGCGTGCGTGGTGGCCGATCTGGTGCGGCGCATCCAGGCCCAGCCGCCGGCCGAACCCATGCTGCTCAACGTCAACGTGCCGGACGCGCCGCAGGAGCAGACCGGTGCGCCTGTCGTTACCCGCCTGGGCAAGCGGCACAAGGCAGAATCGGTAGTGAAGACCACCAATCCGCGCGGCCAGACCGTGTACTGGGTGGGCGCGGCCGGCGCCGCGCAGGACGCGGGCGAGGGTACCGATTTCTTTGCCGTGGCGAATGGCCGCGTGTCGATCACGCCGCTACAGATGGACCTGACCCGCTACAGCCAGATGGATGGCGTCAAATCATGGCTGAAACTCTGAACCCCCGCGCCGGCATCGGCATGACCTCGGCGCGCACGCGCGGTCGCATGGTCGAGCGTCTGCGAGGGCAGGGCATCAAGGACGAAACCGTGCTGGCCGTGATGGGCGCGGTGCCACGCCATCTCTTCGTCGACCAGGCGCTGGAATCGCGCGCCTACGAAGACACCGCGCTGCCGATTGGTTTTGGCCAGACCATCTCCAGCCCTTATATCGTGGCGCGCATGGCCGAGCTTGCGCGCCACGGCGAGGCCGGCCACGGCCATGCACTGAACCGGGTACTGGAAATCGGGCTGGGGTGCGGCTATCAGGCCGCCGTGCTGGCCAAACTCGCGCGCGAAGTGGTGTCGATGGAACGTATCGCCGCGCTCGTCGGCAAAACACGGGTGCGTCTGCGCGAGCTGCGTATCAACAACGTCAAGCCCAAGCATGGCGATGGCCTGCATGGGGCAAAGGATTACGGCCCCTTCGATGCCATAGTCGTGGCAGCCGCGTTCCCCGAGGTGCCGCTGGAGCTGAGTGGACAGCTGGCAGAAGGCGGGCGTCTGGTCATGCCCAAAGGCGGCGCCCGGCAGACCCTGTGCGTGGTCGAACGTCAGGGCGATGCGCTGGTGGAGCGATTGCTCGAAGACGTGAAATTCGTCCCCTTGCTGCCGGGGGTGGCGTGAAAGCGCTCGCGTACGTGCTGATCGCGGTCGCGCTGGCCGCATGCGCAGCCCCGGGGCCGGCCCCGGTTCGGGATGCCCAGGCCCGCAAACCGCCAGCGCCCCCAACGCCAGTTCGCGAGCCGCCGGCCGAACCGGTGCGCGCGGCCACGCCGCAAATCGCCCCGTCGAGCAACGGGCTCCACCTGGTGGCGCGGGGTGATACGTTGTACGCCATCGCCTTTGCAAACAGCCTGGACTACCGCGATCTGGCGGCATGGAATCGTCTCGACTCCCCCGACCGGATTCTGGTCGGACAAACCCTCCGCCTGACGCCGCCGCCCGGCGCGGTCGAAACCCGACCGCTGAACGAGGCGGCCCCGCCCACCGCGCGGGCCTTGAACGAGCCGCCCCTTCTGCGTACTCCGCAGGCGGTCTGGCTGGAATATTCCGATGCCAACTGGGCGCAGGTGTCCGCGACCGCGGTGGCGTCTCCGCCCGCCCCAGCCTCGTCCGCATCCCCCCCGGCCCTGGCCGTGACGGCCGCCCCGCCGGCGGCAGTTGCCGCTGCCGCGGCTGTCGATACCTGGCTGTGGCCGGCAGATGGCGCCTTGCTGGGCCGCTTTGGCGCGGCAGGGGGCAAGGGCATCGATATCGTCGCCGCCCGCAACTCGCCCATCAAGGCTGCGGCGCCTGGCAAGGTGGTCTACAGCGGCAGCGGGTTGCGGGGTTACGGAAAACTGGTCATCGTCAAACACGCGGGCGAATTCCTGTCTGCCTACGCGCACAACGACACCATCCTCGTCAAGGAAGGCGACGCCGTATCCGCCGGCCAGAAAATCGCCCTCATGGGCGATAGCGGCACAGACCGTGTCAAACTCCACTTCGAGATTCGCCGCTACGGCAAACCGCTCGATCCCCTGACCTATCTCCCGGAGCGCTCATGAGCAAGGAACGCGACGACGACCACGAAGACTCGCCCGACGAGCCCGGCATCGACGAGATCGAGCGTGCCGATCACACGGCGCACGACAGTGCTGAAGACCTCGCGTCCGCCATCCTCGACGAGCCGCAGGTCGACGTGACCCAGCTGTATCTCAACGAGATCGGTCAGGCCCCGCTGCTCAGCGCGGAAGAGGAGGCTGTCCTGGCGCGGCGCGTGGTGCAGGGCGACTTCGAGGCGCGCCAGACCATGATCGAGCGCAACCTGCGGCTGGTGGTGAATATCGCCAAGCACTACGCCAACCGGGGCCTTGCGCTTCTCGACCTGGTGGAGGAGGGCAATCTCGGCCTGATCCACGCGCTGGAAAAATTCGATCCCGAGCGCGGCTTCCGCTTTTCCACCTACGCCACCTGGTGGATCCGCCAGAACATCGAACGCGCGATCATGAACCAGTCGCGCACCATCCGCCTGCCGGTGCACGTCATCAAGGAACTCAACATCTACCTGCGCGCGCAGCGTCACCTGGAAACCCACGGTGTGACCGACGCGAGCAGCGAAGACATCGCCGCGCTCACCGGTCATCCGGTCGAGGATGTACGCCGCATCATGCAGCTGAATGAACGCGTTGCCTCGCTCGATGCGCCGCTTGACGTCGATCCCACGCTCTCGCTAGGCGAGGCCATTGCCGACGACAACGCCCACCTGCCCGACGAAATGCTTCAGCTCGAAGAAATCGAGCATCACGTCCACGAATGGTTGAAGCTCCTCAACGACAAGCAGCGCTGGGTGATCGAGCGCCGCTTCGGCCTCAACAACTTCGAGGCCTGCACGCTCGAAGAACTGGCTGTGGAACTCCAGGTGACGCGCGAGCGCGTGCGCCAGATCCAGATGGAATCGCTGCGCGTGTTGCGGCAGATGCTGCGCCGGACGGGCGTGTCCAAGGACCAGCTGTTCTGAGCCATGCCGCGCGTCGCGTACCTGACGCATGCCGACTGCGCCAAACACGACGTCGGCCCCTGGCATCCCGAGTCTCCGCGGCGTGTCGCGGCGATAGACACCGCCCTGCGTGCAGCCCCCTGGTTTGGCGAACTGGACGCAATCGAGGCAGCCCATGCCACGGTCGAACAGCTTGCGCGCGCGCATACCCGTGCGCACATCGACAGCATTCGCGACGCCACCCCGCGCAGCGGAGTGGCCTGGCTAGACCCTGACACCGGACTCAATCTCCATAGCTGGAACGCTGCGCTGGCTGCGGCGGGTGCTGTCGTACGGGCCGTCGACACGGTGATGGCTGGCCAGGCGCTGCGCGCCTTCTGCAATGTCCGGCCGCCTGGCCATCATGCCGGGGCCGACCGCGCCATGGGCTTCTGCCTCTTCAACAGCGTCGCCGTCGGCATCCATCACGCGCTTGCCGAACAGGGGCTCAGCCGCATCGCGCTGGTCGATTTCGATGTTCACCACGGCAACGGCAGCGAGGCCATCTTCCGCGACGAGCCGCGGGTCAAGCTCTTCTCCAGCTTCCGCCACCCCTTCTATCCCTACAGCGGATTGCAGCCGCATCCCGGTTTTGTGCCCGTGCCCCTCGATGCGGGCGCAGATGGCGCGACGTTTCGCGCCGCCCTCGCACGCGACGTGCTGCCGGCACTCGACGCCTGGCAGCCGGAACTCATCTTCATATCCGCCGGTTTCGATGCGCATCGCGACGACCCCATCGGCGGCCTCAACCTGGTGGAAGACGATTATGCCTGGATCACCCGTGCACTCTGTGCGCTGGCCAGCCGCCACGCACAGGGGCGTATCGTCTCCGTGCTCGAAGGCGGCTACGACCTCGGCGCGCTGGGGCGCAGCGCTGTTGCCCACGTGGGTGCGATGCGATGATTGACTGGCGACAAATCGATACCGTCTTCCTCGACATGGACGGCACCCTGCTCGACCTGCACTTCGACAACCACTTCTGGCGTGAGCACATGCCGCGCCGGTACGCCGAGTATCACGGGCTGGACGAAATCATGGCGCGTGAACACCTGCACCGGCACTACGAGCGCCATGCCGGCACACTCAACTGGTACTGCATCGATTTCTGGAGCAGCGAACTCGCGCTCGATATCGTGCAGCTCAAGCAAGAAGTGGCGCACCTCATCGCCGTGCGCCCCGACGTGCCGGCGTTTCTGCGTGCCCTGCGCGAATCTGGCCGCCGTGTCGTCATGGTTACCAACGCCCACCCCAAGAGCCTGGATTTGAAGATGCGCCAAACCCGGCTCGATGCGTGGTTCGATGCGCTGGTTTCCTCGCACCAGATCGGTTTGCCCAAGGAACACCCCGATTTCTGGCAGGCGCTACAGCGGGTCGAACGCTTCGACAAGAACCGCACACTGTTTGTGGACGACAGCCTGCCGGTGCTGGAAAGTGCGAGGGCCTACGGCATTGCGCAGCTGCTGGCGGTGTGCAATCCGGATTCGAAAATGCCGCAGAAGGATTGCGGGGATTTCATGGCGATCACGAGCTTTGGTCAGGTGATGCCGGAGTAGGCGCGCGCAGTGTGACTGTCGCAGCTCCGGCTTTTTTGCCCGGGCAAGCCCGCCCGAAGGACGCCTGCGCCGGGCAGACCGGCGTGGCGCCGGAATCCGGGGCCAACTTCACACCGGCTCGATCAGCACCGCCGCGCCCACATTCCGTCCTTCCGCAACAAGAATGTTGTACGTGCGGCACAGCGCGCCGACATCCATCACCTCCAGCCCGATGCGTGCTTCGATGAGCGGTTGGATAAGCGCAGGGGCGGGAAAGCGCAGGCGGGCGCCGGTGCCCAGCAACAGGATGTCGAGTTCGCGCAGAGCGATCCACTCGAAGTGGGCGCGGGTGAGCGCGTGAAAACCGAGGCCGGCCCAGGGAGCGACTTCGATGCCGCGGGCGGAAAGCAGGAGGCTGGCCTCGAAGCGGCGGCCATCGATGAGGACGTGGTCGGAGCCGTAACCGGTGAAACGAGGCAGGCCGTTGCCGCTGTTGAGGTGTAGCTTCATGGCGAAACCATATCAGAGGCCGCGCGGGCGCAACAGGGGCGCAGCCGGGTTTGCCGGGGCTGGTTGGCTCCGGTAAAATCATGCGTTTTACAAGGCATTGTTTTGCCTTGAATTTCAGGGAACCCGACCGTGACGGCTGCCGACAAGCCTACCCTACGCACCATCCACAAATCGGCCAAGCTCGACAACGTCTGCTACGACATACGCGGGCCGGTGATGGCGCGCGCCAGGCAGATGGAGGAAGAAGGCCATCGCATCATCAAGCTGAACATAGGCAATCCCGCGCCCTTCGGTTTCGAGGCGCCGGAAGAGATCGTGCAGGACGTGATCCTCAACCTGCCGAACGCCTCGGGCTACAGCGATTCCAAGGGCTTGTTCTCGGCGCGCAAGGCGATCATGCACGAGACGCAGCGCAAGGGCATCGCCGGGGTCACCATCGACGACATCTTCGTCGGCAATGGCGTGTCCGAGCTGATCGTCATGGCCATGCAGGCGCTGCTGAACAACGGCGACGAGGTGCTGGTGCCGGCGCCGGATTATCCGCTGTGGACGGCGGCGGTGAGCCTGGGCGGCGGCAAGCCGCGCCACTACCTGTGCGACGAGGGGGCGGGCTGGCTGCCGGACCTGGCCGACATCCGCGCCAAGATCACGCCCAATACGCGCGCCATCGTCGTCATCAACCCGAACAACCCCACCGGCGCGCTGTACCCGGCGGACCTGCTGCGCGAAATTCTGGAAATTGCGCGCCAGCACCAGCTCATCGTCTATGCCGACGAAATCTACGACAAGGTGCTGTACGACGATGCGGCGCACACCTCGCTGGCTTCGCTGGCCGACGACGTGCTCGTGGTCACCTTCAACGGGCTGTCGAAAAACTACCGCGCCTGCGGCTATCGTGCCGGTTGGCTGGTCGTGTCCGGCGACAAGCGCCACGCGCGCGATTACCTCGAAGGCCTGAACATGCTGGCGTCGATGCGGCTGTGTTCCAACGTGCCGGGGCAGCATGCCATCCAGACCGCGCTCGGCGGCTATCAGAGCATCAACGACCTGGTCGCCCCGGGCGGCCGGCTGGCGCGCCAGCGCGACCTCGCGCACCGGCTGCTGACCGAGATTCCGGGCGTGAGCTGCGTCAAGCCCAAAGCGGCGATGTACCTGTTTCCCAAGCTGGATCCCAGGCTGTATCGCATCAGCAACGACCAGAAATTCATCCTCAACCTGCTGGAAGAGGAACGCGTGCTGGTGGTGCAGGGCAGTGGCTTCAACTGGCCGCACCCCGACCACATCCGCGTAGTATTCCTGCCGCACGAGGAAGACCTGACCGAAGCGATCAGCCGCATCGGCCGCTTCCTTGACCGCCAGCGGGCGCATCGGTGATTCAGATTATTTGACCGAGACCACTCAATGAAACCCATCCATGTCGGCCTCCTGGGCCTCGGAACCGTCGGCGGCGGCACGCTCACCGTGCTCACCCGCAACGCCGAAGAAATCACCCGCCGTGCCGGACGCGAAATCCGCGTCTTGCGCGCCGCCGTGCGCAACCTCGACAAGGCGAAGCGACTTGCCGGCGACCTGCCGCTCACGACCAACCCCTTCGACGTCGTCGACGACCCGGCGATCGACATCGTGGTGGAACTCATCGGCGGCCTGGAACCGGCGCGCGAGCTGGTGATGCAGGCGATTGCCAATGGCAAGCATGTCGTTACCGCCAACAAGCATCTGGTCGCCAAGCACGGCAATGAAATCTTCGCCGCCGCGCAGGCGAAAGGCGTGATGGTCGCGTTCGAGGCGGCGGTGGCGGGCGGGATTCCCATCATCAAGGCGCTGCGCGAGGGCCTCACCGCCAACCGGATCGAGTGGCTCGCGGGCATCATCAACGGCACCAGCAATTTCATTCTCACCGAGATGCGCGACAAGGGCGCGGCCTTCGAAGACGTGCTGAAGCAGGCGCAGGATTTGGGCTACGCCGAAGCCGACCCCACCTTCGACATCGAAGGCATTGATGCGGCGCACAAACTCACCATCCTGTCGGCCATTGCCTTCGGCATACCCATGCAGCTCGACCGCGCCTACACCGAAGGCATTTCCAGGCTCGCCCGGGAAGACGTGCGGTACGCCGAAGAACTGGGCTATCGCATCAAGCTGCTGGGCATCGCGCGCCGCGCCGAAAACGGCATCGAACTGCGCGTGCATCCGACGCTGATCCCCGAGCGCCGGCTGATCGCCAACGTAGACGGCGCGATGAATGCCGTATTGGTGAAGGGCGACGCCGTGGGCCCCACGCTCTACTACGGCGCCGGGGCGGGCGCCGAGCCCACCGCCTCCGCCGTGGTCGCCGATCTGGTCGATGTCACGCGCCTGCACACCGCCGACCCGCACCACCGCGTGCCGCATCTGGCCTTCCAGCCGGATCAGCTTGCCGATACGCCGATCCTGCCGATGGACGAAGTGCGCACCGCCTACTACCTGCGCCTCTCCGCCTTCGACCGGCC
>JAIWOL010000142.1 GCA_020216925.1 Thiobacillus sp.
CGGCGTGCTGGCCGACATTACCCGCATCCTCGCCGACCGCGATATTTCCATCGATGCCATGGTGCAGAAGGAGCCAGCCGAAGGCGAGGAACAGGTCGACATCATCCTGCTGACGCATGTGACCGTGGAAAAGAACGTCAACGCCGCGATCAGGAAAATCGAGGCGCTCGACGCCGTTGCCGGGCAAGTGATGCGCATCCGTCTCGAAGAACTGGCAGCGAAATGAACTATCTCAGCACCCGCGGCAACGCGCCGACACTGCGCTTCTCCGACATTCTGCTCGGCGGCCTCGCCAGCGACGGCGGCCTCTACGTGCCAGAAGCCTACCCGCGCTTCACGACTGCCGAGCTCGCGGCGATGCGCGGCATGAACTACCGCGAGCTGGCATTCGAGGTGCTGTCGCGGCTGATCGACGACATTGCGCACGACGACCTGCGCGCGCTGATCGGCAAGACCTACACCGCCGAGATTTACCGTTATGTCACCGATCAGGAAAACCCCGCAGACATCACGCCGCTGAAAACGCTGGAGCCGGGCCTGCACATCCTCGCGCTATCCAACGGCCCCACGCTGGCGTTCAAGGACATGGCGATGCAGTTGCTCGGCAACCTGTTCGAGTACGCGCTTGCCAATTCGCCGTCAGCAAAAGCGACCGGCGGCAAGCTGAACATCCTCGGCGCGACCTCGGGCGATACCGGATCGGCCGCCGAATACGCCATGCGAGGCAAACACGGCGTGCGCGTGTTCATGCTGTCGCCCGAGCATGGCATGACGCGTTTCCAGCAGGCGCAGATGTACGCCCTGCAGGACGCCAATATCCATAATCTCGTCATTCGCGGCGTGTTCGATCAGTGTCAGGACATCGTCAAGGCGGTGTCGAACGACCTGGATTTCAAGACCGGGCATCGCATCGGCGCGGTCAACTCGATCAACTGGGCGCGTGTCGCGGCGCAGAGCGTGTACTATTTCAAGGCCTACTTTGCCGCCACGCATTCCAACGACCAGGAAGTGTCGTTTTCCGTGCCTTCCGGCAATTTCGGCAACGTCTGCGCAGGCCACATCGCGCGCCAGATGGGGCTGCCGATCAAGAAACTCATCGTCGCCACCAACGAAAACGACGTGCTCGACGAATTCTTCCGTACCGGCGTCTACCGGCCGCGTCCGCAAACCAAGCACACCTCCAGCCCGAGCATGGATATTTCCAAGGCGTCCAACTTCGAACGCTTCGTCTTCGATCTCTCGGGCCGCGACGCCGCGAAGATCCGCCAGCTCTGGGCTGCGGTCGAATCCGGCGGCAGCTTCGACCTCAAGGCTGACGGCCTCTTCGATCGCGTTGCGAATTTCGGCATGGCGTCCGGCTCCAGCAGCCACGCCAACCGCATGGACACCATCCGCACCGTGTACGAGGTCTACGGCACCATGATCGATCCGCACACCGCAGACGGCCTGAAGGTGGGTCTGGAACACCGCGAACCCGGCGTGCCGCTGGTGTGCATGGAAACCGCGCAGCCGGCCAAGTTCGAAGACGCCATCCGCGAGGCGCTCGGCGTCGACCCGGTGCGGCCTGCCGAATTGGCCGATCTGGAAGCGCAGCCGCAGAAAAAGCACGTGATGGATGTCGATGTCGAAGCAGTCAAACGCTATATCGCCGAGCACGCCCGCTGATCCGTTCGACGCGCTGCTGGCGCGGGTGCGCGCCTGCACCGTCTGCGCCCCGCATCTGCCCAACCCGCCGAAGCCCATCCTGCGCGCTTCGCCCACGGCGCGCCTGTTGATCGTCGGGCAGGCGCCCGGCCGCCGCGTACACGAAACCGGCATACCCTGGAACGACCCGTCCGGCGATCTGCTGCGCCAGTGGCTGGGCGTTTCCCGCGATACCTTCTACGACGAAACGCGTATCGCCATCGTGCCGACCGGGCTGTGTTACCCGGGCACCGTGAAGGGCAGCGACCTGCCCCCGCGCCCCGAATGCGCGCCGCTATGGCATCCCGCCCTGCGTGCCGCCATGCCGCGCATCGAACTCATCCTGCTGATCGGCACCTGGGCGCAGGCGTATTACCTGGGCGACAGACGCGGACGCACACTGACCGACACCGTGCGCGCGTGGCGCGGATTTTTCCCCGGCTGCCTGCCCTTGCCGCATCCCAGCCCGAGAAACCGTCTTTGGCTCAAGCGCAATCCGTGGTTTGACGCGGAGGTCATCCCCGTGCTGCGCGAACGGGTTGGAAGCCTGCTGACGGCAGGCGATAATGGCGCGCCATACCAATAAGCTGTCTCAGGGAACCGCATGAAACTCGTCACCTCGCTCACCAGCCCCTATGGCCGCAAGGCTCGCGTCGTGCTTCTGGAAAAAAAGCTGCCGTTCCAGCTGCAGGTCGAAAACCCCTGGCTGCCCGACAGCGCCGTGCCCAGCCTCAACCCGCTCGGCAAAGTGCCCGTGCTGGTGCTGGAAGACGGCGTATCCGTTTTCGATTCCCGCGTTATCGTCGAATATCTCGATCCGCTGTCGCCGGTCGCCCACCTCATCCCCAGCGAGCCCAAAAGCCGCATGGTCGTGCGCGGCGTCGAGGCGCTGGCCGACGGCGTTACCGACGCCGCAGTGGCGGTGTATCTGGAACGCAAGCGTGCCCCCGAACTGCGCAGCGCCGAATGGACGGCCCTGCAGGAAAAAACCCTGTCCCGTGGCCTGCAGGCCCTGTCCAAAGCCCTTGGCGAAAAACCCTGGTATTTTGGCAACAGCATGACGCTCGCCGATATCGCCTGCGGCTGCATGCTGGGTTACCTCGATCTGCGCTTTGCCGAAATCGACTGGCGCGCTGCCCATCCCAATCTGGCGAAGCTGTACGACAAGTTGATGACGCGCGCCTCGTTCAAGGAAACCGTGCCGCTCGTCTGAACGGAGAAACAACATGGCTCACGCGGTGGCAACCCTGGCAGGCGGCTGTTTCTGGTGTCTCGAAACCGTGTTCAACCGGCTGCACGGCGTCGAATCGGCTGTTTCCGGCTATATGGGGGGGTACACGCAGAACCCCACCTACCGCGATATCTGTAACGGCGACACCGGCCACGCCGAAGTGGTGCAGCTGACATTCGACCCCGACCTGATTTCCTTTCGCGATCTGCTCGATGTCTTCTTCACGATTCACGACCCTACCCAGATCAACCGTCAGGGCAACGATATCGGCACGCAATACCGCTCGGCCATTTTCTGGCATACGCCGGAACAAAAGGCCGAAGCCGAAACGGCGGTTGCGGCATTACACGGATCAGCGCAGTTCAGCGGCCCCATCGTCACGGAAATCACCCCGGCGACCGCCTTCTATCCCGCTGAGGACTACCACCAGCGCTACTTTGAGCAGAACCCTCACCAACCGTATTGCCAGTTTGTCGTCGCGCCCAAGGTGGCGAAGGCGAAGGAGAAGTTCGGCGCGCGGTTCAAGTAACTTGGCAGGGCGGCGTTGATCGGGATGAAAACGTATGGCTGCCCTGAAGCGTGAGCCGGCAGAAGGCGCCGGGGCATCCCGTGTTCGGTTACAGGCAATGCGGATTTATCGGACGATACCGCCCGCCCCGGAAACCGGAGACTGCACATGACGCCGCTTTTTTCTCGCGACGCGGTGCCGACCTGACGTAAGCCCGGATGCAAAGCCATGCGATTGCCCATGGCATGAACGCGTCTGCATCTTCCTGGCCAAGGCGATGGATGCGGCCGCCAGATGCGGTCACGCCAGGGAAAATCCGCCAGTCGATTCAGCGGGAACCTTCGTGCCGGAAAAGGCTTTCGGGGGGCCGGGCGCAACCGTTTGATACACCGGGGAGCCAACAGGACGATCTGGCAGGTTGTATTATGGAAGGCTTATGACAACTGCCGAAACCGAAGAAAAAGCCTCCTTGGAGTCGTGCAAGACGAGCATTCAGAACGCCCTGGATGCCAACGCCGACCGCCTGCTGGAGTACGCCCGTGAAATCCAGACCCGCAAGGAATACATGTGGGAGGCGCGGCGCGACATGGACCATATCGAGAAGATCGCCGTGCGCCAGACGATCGAGCAGACGCTCGATTCCGCCGAGGTGCTCAAGGCGCAGCAGAACAAACTCCTGAAGCTGTTGCGCTCGCCGTACTTCGGCCGTTTCGATTTCCGGCGCGAAGGCGAAGCGCGCGACCTGCCGGTCTATGTTGGCGTGCACCATTTCCGTGACGAGGCCGCGCGCGAAACGCGGGTCTACGACTGGCGCGCGCCGATTGCTTCGATGTTCTACGATTTCGAAACCGGCCCGGCGCGCTACCAGGCGCCGGCGGGCGAGGTGGCGGGGCGGGTGACGCTCAAGCGCCAGATGCGCATCCGCGACGGCGAGCTGGAGTTCGTGCTCGAATCGGGCGTCAACATCGTCGACGACGTGTTGCAGGACGAGCTTGCCCGCGCCAGCAACGACGAGGGCATGAAGAACATCGTCGCGACCATACAGCGCGACCAGAACGCCATCATCCGCAACGACGACGCGCACACGCTGATCATCCAGGGGGTGGCGGGCTCCGGCAAGACCTCGATCGCGCTGCATCGCATTGCCTACCTGCTGTACCGCTTCAAGGACACCTTGAGTTCCGACGACATCCTGATCCTCTCGCCCAACCGCGTGTTCGCCGACTACATCGGCAACGTGCTGCCCGAGCTCGGCGAGGAACAGGTGGCCGAGATCGGCATGGAGGCGCTCGCGGGCGAACTGCTCGATCACCAATACCGCTTCCAGAGCTTTTTCGAGCAGACCGCCGTGCTTCTGGAAAAAGACGACGAGGCGATGAGGTCGCGCATCGCGGCCAAGGCGGCGCCGGAATTCCTGCGCCAGATCGACGCTTACGTCGAGCACCTCGAAGCCCGCTCGATCGAGGCCGTCGAGTGGCGCACCGGGCGCAAGATCGTGCCCGACTGGTTCTTTGCCGAATCCTGGAAAAAGCATCGCGGCGCGGCGCTCACCGAACGGATCGCGCGCGTGGTCAGCGCCACCGAAACCCAGATCGGCCATCACTACCACTACGATTTGCGTACCGACGAGCGGCAATCGCTGCGCGAGGCGATACGCGGCATGGTGCGCACGCAAACCTTGCGTCAGGCGTATCAGGGTCTGTTCGAGTGGCTGGGCAAGCCCGAGTGGTTCAAGCCCGCCGGCGGCAAGCTCGAATGGGCGGATGTGTTTCCGCTGATCCATCTCAAGCTGCGGCTGGAAGGCGTGCGCAATCCTTACGCGCGCGTCAAGCACCTGCTGATCGACGAAATGCAGGACTACACCCCGGTGCAGTACGCCGTGCTGGGCCGGCTGTTTTCGTGTCGCAAGACCGTGCTGGGCGACGCTGCGCAATCGGTCAACCCGTTCACCCGCTCGACCGCCGAGCAGATTGCCGACAGCCTGCAATCGGCGATGTGCGTCAAGCTCACCAAGAGCTACCGTTCGAGCTGGGAGATCATGCAGTTCGCGCTGGCGATCGCCCCCAACCCGGAGCTGCAGGCCATGAAGCGCCACGGCGAAGCGCCGCGCGTGGTGAGGTGCAAGCGCCCGGCGCAGATGATCGAGCACCTGCGCGACGAGATCGCGGCGCACACCCACAGCGCGCACCACAGCCTGGCGATCATCGCCAAGACGCAGAAACAGGCGGCACGGCTGCACAGATCGCTGGCGCAGGGGGGCGTGGAAGCGCGCCTGCTCGACGCCGACAGCGCGGGGTTTTCAACCGGGGTGATCGTCTGCACGGCGCACCTGGCCAAGGGGCTGGAATTCGACCGCGTCATCGTCGCCGATGTCAGCGCCGGCAACTACCGCACCGAGATGGACCGCAACCTGCTCTATGTGGCGTGTACCCGCGCGATGCACCGGCTGACGGTGTATTGCGTCGGTGAGCCTTCGCCGTTTCTGCCGGCGTCCGCGCAGGACTGACGGCGGAAAGGGCAACTCATGCAATCAGGTCGCGCGCCTTGACTGCGCTGTTTGTTTGCGGGCCCGGAGTCGGCTCACGGGTTTCGGCGGGCGCGATATCCCGGCAGGTTGTGCACCCCTTGGGGCTTGCGCTCAAGTGTGTAGAATGCACGCCATGCGTCGTTTCATCGCCCTGATCATCATGCTCGTCGTCCCGCTCCAGTTTGCCTGGGCGGCGACGGCCGGGCTGCATGGGCACCTGGAGAAAGACGCGGCTAGCTCGGGGTTCCACATCCATCCCGACCATCAGCAAAACGCCGACCCGGGCCACAACGCTACTGGCGGCACGAATAATCAGGATCACAACGAGGACGGACATCATGGTCATTACCATCCTGTCTTCTCCTTCATCCTGATCGAATCCGCCGTCGTGCTGGATATGGCTTTACCCGGCGGGCCGATTCTGTGCCCGCCCGCGGCCTTCGTGTCGCATACCCCCCCGCTTCTCGACCGTCCCCCTCCAGCGCGCGCCTGACCGGCGCGCGTTCAATCAGAACAGCGCGCGCCTGACCGGCGCGCCTGCTCTGGCACGGCTTCAGGCCGTGTCCTCCTGTCGCACGCCGGTGCGCTCCGTAACGGGGAAAACCAGGCGATCGCGCCACCCGCGCGCTGGCTTGCGTTGCCCCCGGCAGCGAAGGCGCGTGCAGCCAAACCGCCTTGACCAAGACCGCTGCCGTCTGCGCGGGGCAACGCCCCTGCGCACGGTCGTTCAGCAAATTTTTTTCGCGTCGTCTTGAGCGATGTGCTTACGTTTATTGCGCCCTATGGCGTCAGCCGAGGTTCACCATGAAAAAAACATCCCCCCGCATCCTGCTCCGTGCATGGGCCGTGGCGACGCTGTGTCTTTTCGCGTCCACCGCTCGGGCAGCCGATCAGCCAGTCCGGTTTGCCGTTCCCGGCAGCCAGATTCAGGCGCTGGGCATTCGAACCGTGCCATTGCAGAGCCAGGCAGGCGCGGTGAAGGCAAGTTTCCCTGCGCAGGTCGTCGTTCCGCCGACGGCGGAGCAGGTGGTCAGTTCGCCGGTGGCCGGCCTGGTCGCGCAATTGCTGGTTCAGCAGAACCAGGTCGTGCGCTCGGGCACGCCGCTGCTGCGCATGGCCAGCCCGGAACTCGGCCAGTTGCAATTGCAGTTGCTGCAAGCCAGCGCCCGCGCCATGCTCGCACGGCAGGCGGCGCGGCGCGAACGGGCTTTGTTCGATGAGGGCATCATCCCGCAACGCCGGGTGCAGGAAGCCCAGGCGAGCTTGAGTGACGCCGAGGCGACGCTCAACCAGGCGCGCGCGGCGCTGCGCCTGAGCGGCATGTCGGCCGCGACGATCGCGCGGATTGCGGCTTCCGGCAAGCCAGTGGACAGCATCACGCTGGCCGCGACGCAGGCCGGAATCGTGACCGGGATTGCGGTCAAGCCGGGTCAGCGGGTGGAGGCCGCGACCGCCTTGCTGCATGTGGCCCAAATCGATTCCCTGTGGCTGGATATCCAGCTTCCGGTGTCCGAGGGCGCGAACTGGCCGCCTGGAACGAAGGTCGGGGTGCAGGGACGGGACGTCACGGCGCGCATCTTGAGCACCAGCCCGACCGTGTCGTCCGGCAGTCAGACGGTGGTGCTGCGGGCGGCGGTCGAGGGCAAGGCCGGCCTCATTCGGCCCGGCGAGTTCGTGACGGTCGAGTTGCCCATCGCAAGCGCTCAGGCGGCGGCTCAAGGCAGCTGGGACGTGCCGCTGTCCGCCGTGGCCCACGACGGCAAGCAGGCGCATGTGTTCGTCCGCACGCCCGCCGGCTTTGAAGCCAGACCGGTGAAGATCACCGCCCGCGCCGGGCAGCGCGTGCGCGTGCAAGGCCCGCTCAAGGCCGGCGAACAGATCGCCGTTTCCGGCGTGGTGGCGCTCAAGGGCGCGTGGCTCGAAGCGAAGGGGAGCCAGTGATGCTTGCCCGCCTTATTCAGTTCTCTTTAGCGCAGCGCCTGTTCATTCTGCTGGCGACACTGATTGTCGCCGGGGCGGGATGGATGGCCTACCTCGGGTTGCCGATTGACGCATTCCCCGATGTGTCGAGCACCCAGGTCAAAATCATCATGAAAGCCCCCGGCATGACGCCGGAGGAAGTCGAAAGCCGCATCGCGGTGCCGATCGAGGTGGAAATGCTCGGCATCCCGAAAACCAGGATCCTGCGTTCGGTCACCAAGTACGGTCTGGTCGACGTCACCATCGACTTCGAGGACGGCACCGATATCTATTGGGCGCGCCAGCAGGTCAGCGAACGTCTGGGCGGCCTGAGCGAAAGTCTGCCCGCCGGCATCACCGGCGGCATGGCGCCGGTTACCACCCCGCTGGGGGAAATGTATATGTTTACCGTCGAAGGCGAGGGGCTGTCGCTGGCCGAACGGCGCAGCCTGCTCGACTGGGTGATCCGGCCGGCGCTGCGCACGGTGCCCGGCGTGGCCGACGTGAATGCGCTGGGCGGCGTGGTGCGCGCCTTCGAGGTGGTGCCCGATCAGCTCAAAATGGCCGCCAGCGGCGTGACCATGACGCAGCTCAGGGCGGCGATTGACGCCAACAACCGCAACGATGGCGCCGGCCGGCTCGGCGAAGGCGACGAAGTGCTGCTGGTGCGCAGCGAAGGCAATGTGACGAATCTGGACGATCTGCGTGCGATCGTGGTTGCAGTGAAGGATGGCGCGCCGGTCCGCGTCGGCAATCTGGCCGAGGTCAAGATCGGCACCGTCACGCGCTATGGGGTGGTGACGCAAGACGGCAAGGGCGAGGCCGTTCAGGGGCTGGTGCTGGGACTGGCGGGTGCCAACGCGCAACAGGTCGTCGAAGGCGTGCAGAAAAAACTGCAAGAACTGCAACCGACCTTGCCGCCAGGGGTGACGCTCGACGTGTTCTACGACCGCGCCTCCCTCGTCGACAAGGCGGTCGGTGCGGTATCCAGCGCGCTGCTCGAAGCGACGGTGCTGGTCATCGTGTTGCTCGGGCTGTTCCTGGGCAATGTCCGGGCGGCCGTGACGGTGGCGCTGGTGCTGCCGCTGGCGGCGCTGATCACCTTCATCCTGATGCGCGCATTCGGCATGTCGGCCAACCTGATGAGCCTGGGCGGGCTGGCCATCGCCATCGGCATGCTGGTCGATGCCGCCGTGGTGGTGGTCGAAAACATCGTGCAGCGTCTGGCGACCGACCCCACGGCCGGCCGTCTGCCGCGCCTGCATACGGTTTATCGCGCGGTGCGCGAGGTTGCGGTGCCGGTGACGTCCGGAATCCTGATCATCATTACCGTGTTTCTGCCGCTTCTGACGCTGCAGGACCTCGAAGGCAAATTCTTCGTGCCGGTGGCGCTCACCATCGTGTTCGCCCTGGCTGGCTCCCTGCTGTTGTCGCTGACCGTCATCCCGGTGCTGGCGTCCTATCTGCTGCGCGAGGTCAAGCATGAAGACCCGTGGCTGCCGCGCAAGCTGCTGGCGCTTTATACGCCGGCGCTTGCCTGGGGCCTGCGCCGGCAGGGGGTCGTGGTCGGCGTGGCGGCGGCGATGCTGGTGGGGGCGGGGGGGGTCTACACCCAGGTCGGCAAGACCTTCATGCCGACGATGGACGAAGGCGATCTGATCGTCGGCATCGAGAAACTGCCCTCGGTCAGCCTGGGGCAAAGCGCGGCGCTCGATCTGAAGATTCACCAGGCGCTGATGAAAGCCATTCCCGAGATCACCGGCATCGTGGCCCGCGCCGGCTCCGACGAAATCGGCCTCGACCCGATGGGGCTCAACCAGACCGACACCTATTTGCAGCTAAAGCCGCGCGACGAGTGGCGCATGAAGAGCAAGGAGGCGCTGATGGACGAGATACGCAAGGTGCTCGACCCCATGCCCGGCATCGAATACAGCTTCACGCAGCCGATCGAAATGCGCGTGTCGGAAATGATCATCGGCGTGCGCGGCGATCTGGCGGTGAAGATTTTCGGTCCCGACCTCGACCAGCTCAATGCGTATGCGAGCCAGGTCGAAGCGCTGCTCAAGACGGTCCCCGGCAATCAGGACGTGTACACCGTGCAGAACGACGGCGTGCAGTACCTGCGGGTGGCGGTCGACCGCCTGCAGGCCGGTCGCCTGGGTTTGAGCGTCGAAGCAATCCAGGACGCGCTGCGCACGCAGATCGAGGGCCAGCGGGCCGGCGTCGTGATCGAGGGCAACCGCCGCACGCCGATCGTATTGCGCGGCACCGAGGCGGTTCGCATGTCGCCGGCCGAGTTCGGCGCCATGCGCATCACGACCCAGGACGGCAGCACGGTGCCATTGACCAGCGTCGCCACGCTGGAACGCGCCGAGGGGCCGGTCAAGATCGATCGGGAAATGGGCAGCCGCTACAGCGTGGTGATCGCCAACGTCGGCGGCCGCGACCTGGTCGGTTTCGTCGAAGAAGCCCGGGCGCTGGTCATGCAGAAAATGCCCTTGCCCACCGGCTACCGCATCAGCTGGGGCGGACAGTTCGAGAACCAGCAGCGCGCGGCGGCGCGTTTGGCGGTGGTGGTGCCGGTCGCGCTCGGGCTGGTCTTCGTCCTGCTGTTCTCGACCTTCCGCTCGGTGCGTCAGGCCTTGCTGATTCTGAGCAACATCCCCTTCGCGCTGGTCGGCGGCATCGTCGCCCTGTGGGTGACAGGCGAATACCTGTCGGTGCCGGCGTCGGTGGGCTTCATTGCGCTGCTTGGCATCGCCGTCCTCAACGGCGTGGTGCTGGTCAGCTATTTCAATCAACTGAAAAACGAGGGGATGAAATTGAGCGAAGTCGTGGTGCAGGGCGCCAAACGGCGCTTGCGGCCGGTGCTGATGACCGCCTCCATTACGGCCTTCGGCCTGATTCCGCTGCTGTTTGCGACCGGCCCCGGCTCGGAAATCCAGCGGCCGCTGGCCATCGTCGTGATCGGCGGCCTGATCACCGCCACGGTACTGACGCTGATGCTGCTTCCCATCCTGTATTTACGCTTCGCTTTCCCGAAACGAGAGGCTGCCCATGTCTGAACTTTGCCTAACCCTGATTTGCCCGCCTGCGGTCGAGGAAAAATTGCTCGATCTGCTGCTGCTGTCTCCTGAGGTGACATTTTTCACCAGCACGGCGACGGCCGCGCACGGCATGGCTCACGATGATCTGGATCAAACCGAGCAGGTGCTGGGTCGCGCCCGCGCCACCAGGATTCAGGTGATTTTTGCCGCAACCGGTAAAACGGCGCTGCTTGACGCCATACGCCGGCAATTGTCCGGCGCAGGCTTGCGCTATTGGGTGACCACCGTCGCCGAAACAGGAGAGATCGCATGATGATTCGAAGCCTATTGGCCGGCCTGCTGGCGATCTCCGCCACCGCGCAGGCGATGCAAGCGGTGAATCCGCCGGGGCTCTTGCCAGCCGAAATCGCCCGCCCGCTGCTCGAACAGGACCCCGGCGTCGCCGCCGCGCGCGCGGGCCTGGACGTGGCGCGGCAAGAGGCGGGCATCCTGGATAAATCGCCCCATGAATGGACTGCCCGCGCATCGGGACAACAACGCAGGCTGGACAACGGCCCCCGTTACAACGAATGGAACGTGGGCATCGAGCGGACCATCCGCCTTTCCGGCAAGGCCGAAGCCGATCGCAAGCTGGGCAAGGCAACGGTCGAAGCGTCGCAGGCGCGCTATGGCGAAGCCCTGCACAAGTCGGCGCGTGAGCTGATGGCCTTGTGGGTGGACTGGCTGGCGGCAGAACGCGCCCGCGAATTGGCGGAGGCGAGCGTGCAGTCGATGCGAGCGAGTTTGGACGCGGTCGACAAGCGCGTGCGCGCAGGCGACGCCTCGAAGCTGGAGATGAGCATCGCCCGCGCCGAGCTGGCCGAACAAAGACGCCTGGACAACGATGCCAGGACGCGCGCCGCCACGGCCTGGGCGCGCCTGTCCACGCGCTTTCCCGGGGTGCGGCGGCAGGTCATGGCATTGCCCGCGCCGTTGCTGATCGGCGAGGATGCAGCGGCATGGCGCGACCGCATCCTGGCTCAAAGCGATGAATTGAAGGTCATCCGGGCGCAGATGCAGATGGCTCAGGCGCATGCCGAACGCGCGCGCGCGGACAGGATCCCCGATCCGACGCTGGGCGGCTATACGGCCTCGGAGGTCGGCGGCAACGAACGTCTTTATGGCGTCATGCTCAGCGTGTCGATCCCCGGGAGGGCGCGTGACGTGCGCAATGCCAAGGCGATTGCGGCGCTGGAGGTTTCGCGCCGGGAGGTCGAATTCAAGCAGCGTGAACTTGAGTCCGAGATCGCGGGCGCGTTCGCAACTGCGCGGGGGGCCTACGACAGCATGCTGATCGCCCAGGACGGGGCGGCGGCCATGCAGGAAAACGCCGCGCTCATGCAGCGGGCCTATGCGCTTGGCGAAACCGACCTGCAGGATCTGCTGCTGGCGCGTCGTCAGGCGACCGCGGCGATGAACAATGCGCTGCAAGCGCAGGCCGCCGCCCTTCAGGCTTATTACGGCCTGCTCATCGACGCGCACCTGATTTGGGAGTTGGATCATGACTAAAGCAGTTGCAATGACCTACGGAACCAGTCCTGTGCATACCCATGCATAAAGGGGTGATCTATGCCTTGCTGGCCGCCGCGCTGTTTGGCGCCAGCACGCCGTTTGCCAAAGCGCTGATCGGACAGGCGGCGCCGGTCATGCTCGCCGGCTTGCTCTATCTGGGCAGCGGCCTTGGCTTGCTGATTGGATACACGCTGCGCGCGCTGGCCGCCGGTGACCGGCCGCCGGCGAACGCCCGCCTGACCCGGCAGGAGCTGCCGTGGCTGGGTGGCGCCATTCTCACCGGGGGCATCGCCGGGCCGGTGTTGCTGATGTTCGGCTTGACGCTGACCCCGGCATCGTCCGCCTCGCTGCTGCTGAATTTGGAAGGCGTGTTGACGGCGCTCTTGGCCTGGTTTGTGTTCAAGGAAAACTTCGACCGGCGTATTTTTCTGGGCATGGTCCTGATCGTGGCTGCCGGCGTCCTTTTGTCGTGGCAGCAGCGTCCCGCGCTCGGCGTGCCGTGGGGCGCGCTGGCCATTGTCGCGGCGTGTCTGTGCTGGGCCATCGACAACAATCTCACCCGCAAGGTATCGGCCAGCGATGCGGTACAAATCGCGGCAATCAAGGGCCTGGTGGCGGGCTCGGTCAACCTGTCGATTGCGCTGGCGCTGGGTTTGCCGTGGCCCGGAACGAGCACGGCGTTGATCGCCGGCGTGGTCGGCTTTGGCGGATACGGTCTCAGCCTGGTGTTGTTCGTGTTGGCGCTGCGCCATCTCGGCACCGCCCGCACCGGCGCCTACTTTTCGGCTGCACCCTTTGTCGGGGCCGCCATTGCGCTAGCGATGCCGGGCGAAACGCCGGACCCGGTGTTCTGGGCGGCGGCCGCACTGATGGGCGCCGGCATATGGCTGCATCTCACGGAGACGCACGCGCATGCGCATACCCATGTGCTGATGTCGCATGCGCACGCACACAGCCACGACGCGCACCACCAGCACAGCCATGACTTTCCGTGGGATGGCAAGGAGCCGCACAGCCATCCGCATCAGCACGAACCGCTCACGCACAGCCACCCGCATTTCCCCGATATCCATCACCGGCATCGGCATTGACCGTGCTGCGACGGGCTGCGGCGACGCCTGCAGGCATGGCCAGTCGAAGCCCCGCGATCACGTGTACTGGGCGTTGTCGGAACAAAATGCAGTTTCGTGCCGTGTCTGCAAGCGGACACGGCTGATTGGACCGGCGTCAGATCCCTGTTTTCTGCCACGAGTCCTTCAGGGTCACCGTGCGGTTGAACACCGGCGCGCCGGGTTTCGAATCGACGCGATCGGCGACGAAGTAGCCGTGTCGCTCGAACTGAAAACGCTCCTCCGGCGCGGCGTCGCGCAGGCTGGGTTCCAGCTGCGCGCGGATCACCTTCACCGAATCGGCGTTGAGGTCGTCGAGAAAATTGCCGGTTTCCTGCCCGGGCTGCGCGGTCTTGAACAGACGGTCGTAGAGCCGCACCTCGGCTTCATAGGCGTGCGCGGCGCTCACCCAGTGGATGTTGCCCTTGACCTTGACCGAATCGGCGCCGGGGGTGCCGGACTTGGTGTCGGGCAGGTAGGTGCAGTGCACCGCCGTCACATTGCCGTTCTCGTCCTTGTCGCAGCCGGTGCATTGGACGACGTAGCCGTAGCGCAGGCGCACCGGGTTGCCGGGGAATAAACGGAAGTAACCCTTGGGCGGGGTTTCCATGAAGTCCTCGCGCTCGATCCACAGTTCCTTTGAAAACGGCACGGCGCGTTTGCCAAGATCCGGCTGCTGCGGGTGGTTGGGGGCGAAGCAGTCTTCCGACTGGCCTTCGGGGTAGTTGTCGATGATCAGTTTCACCGGGTCGAGCACGGCGATGCGGCGTGGCGCGGAATCATTCAACACCTCGCGCTGGCAGGCTTCGAACACGCTGTAGTCGATCCAGCCGTCGGATTTGGACACGCCGATCTGGTCGGTGAAGCGGCGGAAGCCTTCGGGCGTGTAGCCGCGACGGCGCGCGCCGGCGAGCGTGGGCAGGCGCGGATCGTCCCAGCCGGCCACGTGTTTTTCGTCGACCAGCTGAATGAGCTTGCGCTTGGAGAGCACGACGTAACTGAGATTGAGACGGGCGAATTCGATCTGCTGCGGAACCGGGCGCGGGAAGAAACCGCCGTCGGCGAGCTTGTCGAGCAGCCAGTCGTAGAACGGTCGCTGATCCTCGAATTCCAGGGTGCAGATCGAGTGGGTGATGCGTTCGATCGCGTCTTCGATGGGGTGGGCGTAGGTGTACATCGGGTAGATGCACCAGGTGTCGCCGGTGTTGTGGTGATGCGCTCTTTTGATTCTGTAAATAACCGGGTCGCGCAGGTTGAGGTTGGGCGAGGCCATGTCGATCTTGGCCCTGAGAACATGCGCGCCGTCGGCGAACTCGCCGGCGCGCATCCTGCGGAAAAGGCCGAGGTTTTCCTCGACCGAGCGGTTCCGGTAGGGACTGTCGCGGCCCGGCTCGGTGAGCGTGCCGCGGTATTCGCGCATCTCGTCGGCGGAAAGCGAATCGACGTAGGCGTGGCCGGCCTGGATCAGGTATTCGGCGCAGGCATACATGGTGTCGAAATAATCCGACGCGAAGTAGAGGTGCGGCCCCCAGTCGAAGCCCAGCCACTTCACCGACTCGACGATGGCGTCGACGTATTCCTGCGATTCCTTCTCGGGGTTGGTGTCGTCGAAGCGCAGGTGGCACACGCCGCCGTAATCGCGCGCAAGCCCGAAGTTGAGGAAAATCGACTTGGCGTGGCCCAGATGCAGATAGCCGTTGGGCTCGGGCGGAAAACGCGTTTCCACGCGGCCGCCCCACTTGCCCGCGGCGTTCTGCTCGTCGATGAGGTTGCGGATGAAGTTGGCGGCGGGGACGGGTGCGTCGTGCGACATGGTGCGGGGTCGAGGAGGGGAGGAATGGAAGGATTGTAATGGCTTAGGCGATGATGCCGCCGCCCAGGCACACCTCGCCTTCATACAGCACCACCGACTGGCCGGGCGTGACGGCCCATTGCGGCACCTCGAAGACGAGTTCGAGCGTATCGTCGTAGAGCGTGCTGATGTGGCAGGCGGCGTCCTGCTGGCGGTAGCGGGTCTTGGCCGTGTAAGCGCGTTCGGGGTCGGGCGGCACGCCCGCAATCCACGACAGCTTGGCGGCACCGAGGCTCGCGCGTTGCAGCAGGGGATGATCGTGGCCCTGCACGACGACGAGCGTGTTGCTCGCCATGTCCTTCGCCGCGACGAACCAGGGCTCGCCGTCGCCGTCCTTCTGCCCGCCGATGCCCAGGCCTTGCCGTTGCCCCAGGGTGTAGTACATCAGCCCTTGATGCTGGCCGACGACGCGGCCTTCGGGGGTGGTCATCGCGCCGGGATTGCGCGGCAGGTAACGTTCGAGGAATTCGCGGAAGTTGCGCTCGCCGATGAAGCAGATGCCGGTGCTGTCTTTTTTTTTCGCGTTGGGCAGGCCGATTTTTTCCGCGAGTGCGCGTACCTCGGGCTTGGGCAGCGCGGCGAGCGGAAACAGGGCGGGCATGAGCTGCCGCTGGTTCAGGCGATAGAGAAAGTAGCTCTGATCCTTGTTGGCGTCGCCCGCCTTCAGCAAAGTGGCGCGCCCGGCGGCGTCCTGTCCCTTGCCGGCGTAATGCCCGGTGGCGATGAAGTCCGCGCCGCGCGCCATCGCGTCTTCGAGGAAGGCCTTGAACTTGATCTCGCTGTTGCACAGCACGTCCGGGTTCGGCGTGCGGCCGGCCTGATATTCGGCGAGAAAATAGCCGAACACGCGTTCCTTGTATTCCTTGGCGAAATTCACCGCCTCGACCTCGATGCCGAGCACGTCGGCCACCGCCAGCACGTCAAGAAAATCCTGCCGCGCGGTGCAGGCGTCGGTGCCGTCGTCGTCGTCCCAGTTCTTCATGAACACGCCGAGCACCTCAAAGCCCTGCTGCTTGAGCAGATATGCCGCGACGGCGGAATCGACCCCGCCCGAGAGGCCCACGACGACGCGCGCGCTCATGCGTGGGTGACGAGATCGAGCGGAAAGCGCTGACCGGCGAGGGCATCCTGCACGCTGCGCATGACCAGCGGGCTGCGGTGCGGCACGGGGTGGGCGGCGAGCTCTTCGGGCGTGAGCCAGACGGCGCGCACGATGCCGGTGTCCAGTTTGTAATCCGGCTCGAAGCCAACGACCTCGCACAGGTAGGCAAGGCGCAGGTAGGTGATGTCGCGGCGCGCATGGTGCGTGGTGTAGCAGCCGAGTAGTGCGGTCGGTTCGATGCGGTGCGCGGTTTCTTCCAGCGCCTCGCGGCGCACTGCTTCGATCAACGTCTCGCCGCGTTCCCAGTGGCCGGCGGGCTGGTTGAGACGCAGGCCGTCGGCGGTTTCCTCTTCCACCAGCAGGAATTTGCCGTCGCGCTGCACGATGGCGGCAACGACGACGTGAGGCAACCAGGTTTGCGAATCAGACATGGATTTCCTTCCATTGGCCGGGCTGGAGCGTGTCGAGCTGCCAGTCGCCGACGGCGGCGCGGATCAGCCGCAGGGTGGGGAAGCCGATCTTCGCGGTCATGCGGCGCACCTGGCGGTTCTTGCCCTCGAAGATCACGAGTTCGATCCAGGTGGCGGGAATCGCTGCGCGAAAACGGATCGGCGGATTGCGCGGCCACAGGCCGGCGGGTTCGTCGATGACGCGCGCCTTTGCCGGCCGGGTGACGCAATCGCCGAGATCGACGCCGCGGCGCAGCGGCGCGAGGTCGGCGTCGGTCGGCGCGCCTTCGACCTGCGCCCAGTAGGTTTTGGGCAGTTTGTGCCGCGGGTCGGCGATGCGGCTCTGGAGTTTTCCGTCATCGGTTAAAATCAGCAAGCCCTCGCTGTCCGCATCCAGGCGTCCGGCTGCGTACACACCCGGCAGCGAGAGGTGATCCTGCAAACCCTGCCAGCGGCCTTCCGGTGTGAACTGGGAGAGCACGCCGTAGGGTTTGTTGAACAGAACAAGACGCGACATTCGGTGGGGCAAAGCCCGCATTTTATCGTTTCGAGACCCAACATGAGTACGCATATCCAGATCCCCGCCCACGGCCGGAAAATCACCGTCAACCCCGACAACAGCTTGAACGTACCCGACACGCCCATCATTCCCTTCATCGAGGGCGACGGCACCGGCGTCGATATCACCCCGGCCATGAAAAAGGTCGTCGACGCGGCTGTGGCCCGCGCCTACGGCGGCAAGAAAGCCATTGCCTGGATGGAAGTGTACGCAGGCGAAAAGGCGGTCAAGGTTTACGGCGATGATCAGTGGCTGCCCGACGAAACCGTGCAGGCGGTGAAAGACTATGTGATCTCGATCAAGGGCCCGCTCACCACGCCCACCTCCGGCGGCATCCGATCGCTGAATGTCGCGCTGCGCCAGATGCTCGACCTGTACGTGTGCCTGCGCCCGGTGCGTTATTTCACCGGCGTGCCCAGCCCGGTGAAAGCGCCGGAAAAAGTCGACATGGTGATCTTCCGCGAAAACACCGAGGACATCTACGCCGGCGTCGAATGGGAAGCCAACAGCGAGGCGGCGAAAAAAGTCATCGCATTTTTGCAGAACGAAATGGGCGTCGGCAAAATCCGTTTCCCGCAGACTTCGGCCATCGGCATCAAGCCGGTGTCGATCGAAGGCTCGGAGCGCCTGATCAGAAAAGCGATCCAGTACGCCATCGACAACAAGCGCCGCTCGGTGACGCTGGTGCACAAGGGCAACATCATGAAGTTCACCGAGGGCGGCTTCAAGAAATGGGGCTACGAGCTCGCCGCGCGCGAATTCGG
>JAIWOL010000107.1 GCA_020216925.1 Thiobacillus sp.
CGCCAACACGGCAGCCACCAGCGCAGGCGGCTGCGATTCCAGCAGGCCGGCCAGTTCGGCCGGTTCGCGCCAGGCCAGCTTTTCCAGCGCCTGCGCGCTGGCCGCGCCCAGGCGACGCAGCATCGCCTGCGCGCGCTCGGGCGGCCAGGCGCGCGTCAGGGCGTCGTCGAGAAAACGCGCGGTGTCGGCGGCAAAACCGGTCTGCCCGGCCGCCTCGCGGGAAAACTCGCGCAGTACCGCGCGCACGCGTTCGCGCGGCAAGACTTCCAGCGCGCGCATGGCCTGCCCCAGCCGCGACACATCGAGCGGCGAGAGATAGCGAAATACCGCCGCCGTGGCCTCTTCGCCCAGCGCCAGCAGCAGGGTGGCGGATTTCTCGATGCCGGCCTCGCTCATGCGCGCATCCAGAGTTTGATCACGTCGGCCGTCACGCGGGGATTGTCGAGCGTCTGGTCGCGCGCGGCGTCGAGCAGCGCATCGAAATCGTCGGGCGGTTCGACTGCCGGCGGGGCGGGCCGGCGGCGCAGGCGGGCAAGCGCGGCCCCGCCGGCCAGTATCGCGGCAAGCCCGCCCAGCGCGCCATACAGCCGGTAGTCGGGTGGCCGGCTTGTCTCCTGCACGCGCACCGGCGGGATCGAAGCCGGTTTTCCCGCCGGCGCCGCCTGGGGATTCGCCGCTCCGGCCGCCTCAGGGGCCGGGTCGGCAGGCGCCTGCGACTGGCGGGCGCCGGGGAGCACATAGACGTTGAGAGTGTCGCCGCGCGCAGCGGTGTAGCCCAGCGCCTGCCGCGCCAGCTGCGCAGCCCGCAGGCGCACTTCGCGCGTGGCGTCGAAATCGAGTACCACGATGGCGTCCAGCCGCGCCAACCGGCCTTCCGGCAGCACGGTGGTCTGCACGATTTTTTCCAGCGGGCGGGTCTGGCCGCCCACGGTGACACTGCGAACGCGTTCGATCGTGCGGTGCGTCTCGCTGTCGTCGAGCGTGGCGGTCACCTGGACGGTGACGCGCTCCGCGCCCAGCCAGGGCGCGAGCACGGCACGCACACGCTGCGCCAGTTCGCGCTCCAGCGCCAAACGGGGCGATTCGGCGGTTTCGGCTGCTGCCGCGGGGTGCTGTACGCCGCGCGGGTCGAACACCTGCACGTCATGGCGCGCCAGACGCGGCACGCTGGCTGCCACCAGTGTCTGGATCGTCGCCACCTGTTCCGCCGACAGGGTCGCGCCGGGTCGCGGCCTCACCAGCACCGCAGCCGTTGCCGGCGGCGCATCGCGCAGAAAGGGCGAGACCCGCGGCAGCGCCAGATGCACGCGCGCGAATTCGACCGGTTCCAGCGTCTGCACCGAACGGGCCAGTTCGGCTTCGAGCGCCCGCTGCAGGCGCTGCTGCTCCTGCTGCGACGACGCGCCGAAGCGCGGCGCGTCTTCCGCTGCGGCACGCACGGTTTCGTCGCTGCGCGGCAGGCCCTGCGCCGCCAGGCGGTAGCGCGCGATGTGCACGGATTCGGCGGGAACCTCAATGCGGCCGTCGTCGGGCGACAGGCGATAGGGGATGTCGAGCTGGTCGAGCGCGGCCAGGACTTCGCCCCCTGCCCGGTCGGACAGTTTGGGAAAGAGCACCCGGTATTCCGCCGGGTTGAACCAGAACCATGCTGCGCCCAGTGCCGCAAACGGCAGCGCCACCAGCAGCGCCAGCATGGCGCGGCGCAGTGGACTCGCGTCCGCGATCAGGTCGCGCAATGCAGTCAGCCAGCCCGGCACCGCATGTGTCTCCGGGTGCGTGCTGGGTTCAGCCGGTTGAGGGGATGGGCAATCACGCGGGGATTATATGTCCCCGCGTGGGTCAGGCGTAGTCCGGGCCGGCCACGGCACGCAGCACGACCTGGAGTTCGCCGTCGCGCCTGCGGCACTGGAACCACCAGACGCCGGCTTTTTTCACCGAGACATCGCCGTCGACCCCGGCGAGCAGACGCGCCGCGACCCGGCCCAGGGTGGGCTGATGCCCTACGATGAGCACCGGATGCACGGCGTCGGGCCAGCCTGCGGCGGCGAGCACGGCTTCCGCCGAGGCGCCCGGCGCGAGCGATTCCTCGATTTCCACCTCACGGCCCAGCGCCTGCGCCGTCTGTCGCGTGCGCACGGCCGGGCTGGCAAGAATGCGCACGTCGGGCGGCAGGCGCGGCGTCAGCCAGTCGGCCATGCGCGAGGCCTGCTTGCGCCCGCGTCCGGTCAGTTCGCGCGCCAGATCGGGACTGGCCTCTTCCGCTTCGGCATGCCGCCACAAGATCAGATCCATGATGCTTTCTTCTTCGGTTGTGAACCCATATTGTGCCTGGGGCCGCGCGCAGCAGTGTGACAGATCAGTGTTGCGCCAGCGGCAGCGACAGCGTGAAGCAGGTGGGCCCACCCGCCGCCGTGCGCACCTTCACCGCGCCGCCGTGTTTTTCCGCCACCGTCCGCACGAAATACAGCCCCAGGCCGGAGCCGCCGCCGCTTTGCGCGATTCGCGAAAAACGCTGGAACAGCCGGGACTGGTCGGTCTCGCCGATGCCGGGGCCGTGATCGGTGACGCTGATTTCGGCCCGGCCTTCTGCCGCGCGCAGCGCGAGTTCGACCGCGCTGCCGGAGGGGGCGTGATGAATGGCATTGAGAATAAGGTTGAGCATGGCCCGGTGCAGCAGGCCGAATTCGCCGTCGACCCACAGCGGGTCGGCGGGCAGCTCGCGCACCAGCCGGACCGATTTTTCCCGCGCGGTGACATGGGCATCGTCGATGGCCTGATGCAGCACGGCGCCGCAGTCGAGTTCTTCGAACCGCGCGGGATCGAGCATCTCGGCGCGCGAGGTGCGCAGAAAAGCTTCCGCCAGTTCGAGTCCGCGCGTGAGCGGCGCGCGCAGCCGCGCCTGCTGTTGCGGCAGCAGGCTGTCGATCTGCATCAGCGCCGACGCCAGCGGCGCGCGGATGTCGTGCGAAATGAACGCCAGGGTTTCGCGGCGTTCCTGCTGCAGGTGGCGCAAACGATGGGCAGCGGCCTGCACCTGACGGATGCGCGCCTGGAAAGGATCGGGCACGGCCTCGCGCACCGTCGGCTCCGCCGCCGCGCCGAGCTCCTGACGCAGGCGCTTCAGCTCGTGATCGAGAAATCGCCCGGCAGATTCCAGCCGTCGCCAGCTCCATACCGGATAGGCCAGCAGGATGGCGAGCAAGGCCCCCGCCACCGGCATCCACAGCCGCGCCAGCATGGGCAAAAAGGCGCCAACCGCCGCCACGGCGACAAACCACGCCAAGCTGGCGAGCAGTCCGGATAGCGGGTTCAGGCGCGCCAGCCATGCCAGCGGCAGCAGCGCGACCACGACAGTCAGCAGCAAGGTCGGTGTGCGCGGCAGTTCGCGGATCAGGCGGCCGTCGCGCATCGCCGCCACGACGTTGGCGTTGAATTCCACGCCCGGCATCGGCGCGGCCAGACCCGACACCGGCGTGGGCAACAGATCGCCCATGCCGGCTGCGGTGGCTCCCACCAGCACGATGCGGCCGCGGAAGGCGCCCGGCGCGAACTCGCCGGTGAGCGCCTGCGCGTAGGACACACTGCGCACGTGTCCGGGCGGGCCGAGAAACCCGACGCGACGCTGCCTGTCCCGCACCAGGGCAAAGGGTTGCGCTGCCGCGCCGGCCGGCGCCGCCGCCGGCAGCCCGGGCGGCCGGATGCCTGCCACCGTCAGCACGGCCTGTCCGAAATGCGGCCAGGCCGCGGTCCCCACGCCTTCCCACAGGAACACGCTGCGCGCGATGCCGTCGGCGTCGAGCTCGGCGTGTACCCGGCCAAGACCGGCTGCCTGCTCCAGCAGTTGCGGCAGCGGCAGGGTTTCGAGCAACTGGCCGTTGCTGCGGCTGCTTTCGAGCAGCACCGGCAGCACCACGTTGCCCGCCCGAGCGATGGCCTCGGCGAGCAGGGCGTCGGCTGGCTGGTCGGCAGTGTCGGGTTCGGCAAACACGATATCGAGCGCAATCACCTTCGCGCCGTCGGCCGCCAGCCGGTCGATGAGCGCGGCATGCAGGCGGCGCGACCACGGCCAGCGCCCGAGTTGCGACAGGCTGCTTTCGTCGATGGCGACCAGCACGATGTCGTCCGGCACCGGCTGGGTGATGGCGCGCTGGCCCAGGTCGTACAGCAGATTGTCGACCCGCGACAACACGCCGCTGGCGGTGGTGGCCAGCGCCAGCGTCAACAGGATCAGCGCGGCGGAAAAACGGTCGTCGAGGAAAATGCGCTGCAGTCGCTTCACAGCGCGAACAGCAGCGGCAGCAGCACCAGCCAGGGCTCCCAGAAAGGACGCGGCGGCGGGTCGAGGCGGCGCACGGCGGTTGGCCCGGCCGTGCCGTCGGCTTCGACCAGACGCGCCCCCAGGTAGACCGGCGCAGTTTCAAGCGGCAGCTGCTGCTGGCCGGAACGGCTCTCGCCGCGCCACAGCACATGGGCTTGCGCCGCGTCGGCGGAGACGGTCAGGTCGTAGCGCAGGCCGGGCGGCGGTGGCGGCAGTTGCAGCCTTATCCCGCCTTCGCGGAACACGGCGTCTGCCGCCGTCAGGTCGGGCGCGCCGGGGAGCGGATCGAGCACCAGGCGACGGGGCGGCGAAAACGGCCCCGCATCGGTTCCGGCCACGCTGGCCACGCGCCAGAGATAGGCGCCGGGCGCGAGCGGCTCGGCGGGCTGCCACTGCGTGCCGGGCTGCATCGCTTCGGCGAGTGGCGTGGCGGGGTCATCAGCAGACGCCAGCTGGAACCGGTAGGCATCGGCCCCCACCACCGCACTCCAGACAAACACCGGCCGCGCCTGGCGTATGCGTTCGCCGGGCGCGGTCAGCAGCGGCGCAAACGGCCGGGCGTCAACAGTGAAACCCAGCTCCGCGTCGCGCCCCTGCAGGCCGCGCGCGTCGATTGCGCGCACCCGCAGCACGTAGTCGCCGTCCGGCAGGTCGGCAAAGCGGACGCGCGGATCGGGGCCCGTCCATTCCAGCAGCACGCTCTCGAAGCGTGCATCCGGCGCGACCTGCGCCAGCCAGCCCGCTGCGTCCGGCAGCGCCGGCCACTCGAACGCCAGCGGCAGGGTTTCCCTGTGTGTCGGCAGGCGCGACAGATCCGGCGCGGGCAAGAGCGCCACCGGCGCGCTGGGCGGCTTGCCCGCTTCCGCGACGCTGCCGTGCCCGGCCAGCACCGCCACCTGCTGGCCGGCGGCATCCAGCGTGACCTCGCCGGCCAGGGTTTCCTGTTGCGTGACAGCATCGCCGGCCGCCACCCGGAACTGGGTGCCGCGCACCGCCGCCACCGCCGAGGGGGTGATGACCTGCAATCGGCTGCCCGGCGCGCGGCGCGGATTCGCCCCCACTTCCACCCTGCCCTGCTGCAGCCGCAGGCGGGTATCGACCATGCCGCCGCCAGCGTAGACACTCACCGTATCGAGCGTGAGACGCGTACCGGGCTGCAGCCGCAGCATCGAGCCGTCGGCAAGCCGCAGCGTGGCGCTGCTGTTGGCCGCCACGTCGAGCCGCGCGCCGGCGTATAGCGATTCGCCGGGATTCAACGCGCGCGCAGCCCCGCCGGGCAACGTCACCCGCACGCTGCCCGATACCGCCGCCACCGCTGCGGGGGCCGGAGTCTGCTTGAGCCAGGCGAGCGGAATGCGCAGGCTGCTGCCCGGCACCAGTCGATAGGGGTCGGCGATGCGGTTCAACTGCTGCACGCGCCGCCAGTCGCCTGGACGGGCGAGGTAGTGCTGCGACACGCCGATGAGCGTATCGCCTGGCCGCAGGGTGTAGCGCCACTCGGGCAGCGGCTCGGCAGGCGGCGCGGCGGACGCGATCGAGGCGCCCAGCAGCCACACTGCCAGCCCGGTGCGCGTCACTCGACGCGCTCCAGCCGATAGCCCTGGCGATACACCGAGGTGAGCCGCCAGCCGTTTTCCGGCGTGAGCCTGAGCTTGGCGCGCAGGTGGCTCACATGCACGTCGACCGTGCGCGTGTCGATGTCAGGATTGGAGCCCCACACCACCTGGATGAGATGGCCGCGCGGCAACAGCATGCCCACGCGGCCGAAGAAATACAGTGCAAGCTCGGTTTCCTTTTCGGTGAGCCTCACCGCCTCGCCGTCGATCTCGAAACGGCGGTTGCCGAAATCGACGGCAAGGCTGCCGAAGTTCTGCACCGGTTCGGGCCGCAGCTGTGCCGAACAGCGCCTGGCCACGGCATGAAGACGCGCGATCAGCACGCTGCGCGACGGCGGCTTGACGATGTAGTCGTCGGCTCCGGCCTGGATCACCTGCACCACGTCTTCTTCGGCGTCGCGGCCGGTGAGAAAGATCACCGGCGGCAGCGTGCCCTTGAGCTTGAGACTGGCCATCACGTCCGGCCCGCTCATGTCGGGCAGCATCCAGTCGAACAGGCAAAGGTCGTAGCGCGCATCGGTCAGCGCCCGCACGCATTCGCATCCGGCACGGAACCAGGTGACGCTATGGCCTGCCTGCTCCAGCCAGTCGGTAATATTCGCGGCAAACGCCGCATCGTCCTCGAGAAACGCAATTTTCATGGATGGCAGCGATTCGGTCTGCATGGCAATGCGCGGATTGTGCGGGCAAAAAGACGGCGGATTGTCTTCGAATCTACCAGTCCACGCGCAATTTGACGATATTTTTCAATGCCTTTGCATTTTCGCCCGTGTCTGTCGCCACGCTGCGCGCCGCCAGCCAGCCCAGCGCAAAGGCACGCGCGGAAGCGGCCGGCTTCGGCAGCGATTTCAGCAGATGCGCGGCCACATGCGCGTCGTTGGCCTGACCCAGCGTGTCCTGCGCGCTGCGCAACGCTGCCAGCAGGCGCGCATGGTTGCGTCCCGGATACAGCGCGAGAAAAAACTCCAGCGCATAGCGCAGACGCTTGATGCGAATGCGCAGGGCGTGGCGCTCGACCGGGGTCAGCGCATCGTAACGGCGGATGTCGCGCAATACGGCACGGTGGCCGCGCCGCAGGGTGTCGCGCGCCCATCCGGCCAGCGGCGAGAGTTGCAGCCGGCGCTGCGGCTCGGGCGCGTCGCGCCAGCCGCGCGCAAGAAGCCAGCGCGCCATGTCGAGCA
>JAIWOL010000108.1 GCA_020216925.1 Thiobacillus sp.
CGCGATTGGACTCGAACCAACGACCCCCACCATGTCAAGGTGGTGCTCTAACCAGCTGAGCTACGCGCCTAATGCGGGGCGCATCATAACCGAAAGCGCGCGCGGCTGTCGAGCGGACGCAGCTTTTTTCGCCACTGTCAGATCAACGGCCAGCGCCGGAGAACGTCGTAGTGGGCGCCGTCCACGCCAGTGCGCGACGCGATCAGCGCAAAATCCGTTGCCCTCCAACGCACCGGCGTGCAGGATGGCGCCCGTCCGCCGGTCGCGTTGCGCAGCAGGGTGACGTGTGGCAGGAAGGGCTGGGCATCGAAGGGCACGCCGGCTTCCCGGAGCTCGCCGCGCAGGCGCTCGGCCAGTGCGGCCAGCGGCAGGGATGCGTCGCGGCAGCCAAGCCAGCCGATGTGGTTGTGCGGCCAGAAGCCGGCCCGGTCGAGCACCAGCTCGAAGGCGGCAGCGCGCAGGACATCGATGCGCGGAAGCAGCGCTGCGCACGATTCGGCCGGAAGGCTGCCCAGGAAGGCGAGTGTCAGGTGCAGGGTGTCGGCACGCATGCGCCGGCCGCCCCAGTGCGGGTGCAGGCATTTGCCGACGCGGTCGAGGGCATCGCGCGTGGCATCGTCGGGCCACAGGGCGAAGAAGAGCCGCAGCGTTTCCGCTTGCGGCGGCGCGGTGTCAGCCACGCACGATGAGGCACACCGCCTCGGCGGCAATGCCTTCGCCGCGACCGGTGAAGCCGAGCTTCTCGGTGGTGGTGGCCTTGACGTTGACGCGGTCGAGGCTGACGCCGAGGTCGTCGGCGATGTGCGCGGCCATGCGCGCGATGTAGGGCGCCATTTTCGGCGCCTGCGCGATGATCGTGGCGTCGACGTTGCCGACGCGCCAGCCGCGCGACTTCAGCTGTTCGGCGACCCGGCGCAGCAGGATGCGGCTGTCGATGCCGGCGAACGCGGCGTCGGTGTCCGGAAAATGGCGGCCGATGTCGCCCAGCCCGGCTGCGCCGAGCAGCGCGTCGCAGATTGCGTGCAGCAGCACGTCGGCATCGGAATGGCCAGCCAGCCCCCGTTCGTAGGGGATATCGACGCCGCCAACGATGCACTTGCGGCCTTCGACCAGTGCGTGGACGTCGAAGCCGTGGCCGATGCGAAAGTCATTCATGGCGGATGTCACTCGTGCATTGTCTTCAGGATCATGCCGGCAAGCGCCAGGTCCTGCGGCCAGGTGACCTTGAGGTTGCGGCTGTCGGATTCGACGAGCCGCGGCTGCAGGCCCAGTTGCTCGATGGCCGAGGCTTCGTCGGTCATGTCGCTGCCGGCGGCGCGCAGCGCCCGGCTGAGCATGCCGTGGCGGAACATCTGCGGCGTTTGTGCCTGCCACAGGCCGGCGCGCGGCACGGTGGTCTCTGCGCGTGCCCCGCCAGACGTGCCGGCTACGGCACGTTTGAGGGTGTCAGCCACCGGCATGGCAAGCAACCCTCCCACCGGATCGCTGGCGATTTCGTCGAGCAGTTTCGCCAGCATGTCGTCCGGCATACAGGGCCGCGCAGCGTCGTGCACCAGCACCCAGTCGTCCGGGGCGCAGATGCCGGCGATCGCATCGAGACCGTTCAGCACGGTCTCGGCACGGGTCCTGCCGCCGCAGCGCAGCACTTCGATGCGATCTTCCCAGCCCTGCCACTCGAAATTGTTCCAGCGTTTGTCGGCAGGCGACAGCACGACAAAGATGCGCTCGACGCGTGGCTGTCGGGCCAGCACCATCATGGCGTGCGCGATCATGGGCACGCCGTTGAGATCGAGATACTGTTTTTCGATCATGCCGCCCATGCGCGTACCGGACCCGGCGGCAGGAATCAGGGCGTAGTGCTTCATGCGTCGCTTCCGGGCACGAGCACGTCGCGGTTGCCGTTCGACTGCATCGACGACACCAGGCCGGCGCGCTCCATGTCCTCGATCATGCGCGCGGCGCGGTTATAGCCGATGCGCAGCTGGCGTTGCACCGACGAGATCGAGGCGCGACGCGATTTCAGCACGTAGGCGACAGCCTGATCGTAGAGCGGGTCGGCTTCGGCGCCGGCCGCACCGTATTCTCCACCGCCCTCCCCGCTCTCTTCGGGTGATTCGAGCACCCCTTCGATGTAATCCGGCTCACCCAGCGCCTTCAGGTAATCGACCACCCGATGCACCTCGGCGTCGGATACGAACGCACCATGCACCCGGCTGGGCACCCCCGAACCGGGCGGCAGATAGAGCATGTCGCCCTGCCCCAAGAGCGCCTCGGCGCCCATCTGGTCGAGGATGGTGCGCGAATCGATCTTGGAGGACACCTGAAAAGCGATGCGGGTGGGGATGTTCGCCTTGATGAGTCCGGTAATCACGTCCACGCTCGGCCGCTGCGTCGCCAGGATCAGGTGTACCCCGGCAGCGCGCGCTTTCTGAGCCAGCCGGGCGATGAGCTCTTCCACTTTTTTGCCTACCACCATCATCAGGTCGGCAAGCTCGTCGATGACGACCACGATGGTCGGCAGCGTCTCGAGCGGCTCGGGATTATCCGGGGTCAGACTGAAAGGATGCGTGAGCGGGGTGCCGGCTTTTTTCGCGTCGCGCACCTTCTGGTTGTAGCCTGCGAGATTGCGCACTCCAACCGCCGACATGAGCTTGTAGCGGCGCTCCATTTCGGCAACGCACCAGTTGAGCGCGCTGGCTGCCTGCTTCATGTCGGTGACCACCGGGGCGAGCAGGTGCGGGATGCCCTCGTAGATGGACAATTCCAGCATCTTGGGATCGACCATGATCATGCGCACGGTGGCCGGGTCGGCCTTGTAAACCAGCGACAGGATCATGGCATTCACGCCGACGGACTTGCCCGATCCGGTTGTGCCGGCAACCAGCAGATGCGGCATTTTCCCCAGGTCCGCCACCACCGGGTTGCCGGCGATGTCCTTGCCGAGCGTGACGGTCAGCGGGCTGGTGCTGTCGTGATAGGCCTTGGAGCCGAGAATTTCGCTCAAGCGGACGATCTGCCGCTTGGGATTGGGAATTTCCAGCCCCATGGTGTGTTTGCCGGGGATCGCCTCGACCACGCGGATGCTGACGACCGACAAGGTGCGGGCCAGGTCTTTGGCCAGATTGACGATCTGGCTGCCCTTGACACCCGTGGCTGGTTCGATCTCGTAGCGCGTGATGACCGGACCGGGCGAGGCGGAGACCACCTTCACCTCGACACCGAATTCGGCGAGTTTGCGCTCGATCATCAGTGAAGTGAATTCCAGCGATTCGGCGCTGGCGGTTTCCACTGCCTCGTCAGCAGGATCGAGCAGATGCAGCGGCGGCAGTGGCGAATCAGGCAAATTGGCGAAGAGCGGCACCTGCTTTTCGGCGACGGCTCGCTCGGATTGCGGGATTTCCTTCACCACCGGTTCAATGCGAATGGGCGGCGCCTCGACGATTTTCTGCTTTACCACCGAGACTTTGGCTTCGCGTTTCTGCAGCGCAACTTCACCGGCCCTGCGATCACGATAGGCATGCCAGGCCTGCATGGCTTTCCACCAGACGCGTTCCAGCCAGCCGCCCGTGCGCTCGGCCATTTCCAGCCAGGATACGCCGGTGAACAGGCTGAATCCCACCGCCATCAACAGAATCAGCAGCAACGACCCGCCGGTGAAGCCGAGCAAGCTCCCCGTGCCTGCGCCCACGGCTGCGCCCAGCGCCCCACCCGCCACGTCGGGCAAATCGCTTGTCCAGTGCCAGCCGCGCAGCCATTCCACCCCGGTGCTGGACAGCAAAAGCAGGGCAAACCCGCCCAGTCTCAACGCACGCTGGCGACCGCCCGCCAGCGGCGTTTCGTCGAGATTGCGGAAAGTGTGGATCACATAGCCCAGGGCCAGCCCGACCCACCACCATGCCGACAGGCCGAACAGCATGAGCAGCAGATCGGATACCCAGGCTCCGGCCAGCCCGCCCAGATTGTGCAGGGTCTCGCCCTGACCCGTAGTGGTAAAGCCGGGGTCGGCCGGGTCGTGCGTGATGAGGATCGCGGCCAGCAGGAGCGCGGCGAATCCCACCAGGATGGCGCGCGCTTCACGCAGCAGGCGCAACATGCGGGGGGAAAGCGGGGTAGGCGATCGGGGGGCGGAACGCGCCATGGAATCCTGAAAAAACTTGAAACAGCCGGAACGACCCCGATTATAGAGGAGGCCACCCGACTCGCAGCGTGGAATTGACTTCACCGAGTTTGGTTAGAATCCTGTCTTCATCACTTGCCGGCACACTCCCATGAGCACCCAACATCACAAACTTGTCATCCTCGGTTCCGGCCCCGCCGGCTACTCCGCCGCCGTGTACGCCGCGCGCGCCAACCTCTCCCCCGTCGTCATCACCGGCATGCAGCAGGGCGGCCAGCTCATGACCACGACCGAAGTCGACAACTGGCCCGCAGACGTGGACGGCGTGCAGGGTCCCGAACTGATGGATCGCTTCGAGCGCCATGCCAGGCGCTTCAACACCGAAGTCATCTTCGACCAGATCCACACCGCCAAGCTGACCGAGAAACCGTTCACGCTGGTGGGCGACGCCGGCACCTACACCTGCGACGCGCTCATCATCGCCACCGGCGCCTCGGCAATGTATCTCGGGCTCGAATCCGAACAGAAATTCATGGGCAAGGGCGTGTCGGGCTGCGCCACCTGCGACGGCTTCTTCTACAAGGGCCAGGACGTCGCCGTGATCGGCGGCGGCAACACCGCGGTCGAGGAGGCGCTGTATCTGGCCAACATCGCCAGGCACGTGACCCTGGTGCACCGGCGCGACACCTTCAAGGCCGAGAAGATTCTCGTCGACCACCTGATGGAAAAGGTCAAGGAAGGGAAAATCAGCCTCCAGCTGGACCACACCCTCGACGAAGTGCTGGGCGACAAGACCGGGGTGACCGGCATGCGCATCAAGAGCACCAAGGACGGCAGTACCCAGGAGATCGCGCTCACCGGCATCTTCATCGCTATCGGCCACAAGCCCAACACCGCCATCTTCGAAGGCCAGCTCGAGCTGGAAGGCGGCTACATCGTGACCCGCGGCGGCAACAAGGGCAACGCCACTGCCACCAGCATCGAGGGCGTGTTCGCCGCCGGCGACGTGCAGGACCACATCTACCGCCAAGCCGTCACCAGCGCCGGCACCGGCTGCATGGCCGCGCTCGACGCCGAGCGCTACCTCGACGCGCTGGGCAAGGCCTGATCACACGCGTTCATGCGGTAGACCGCGATGAAACGCGCCCGCGGCAATGCGCTCCCCCCCGCCGCCTTCGCGGCGCTGGCAAGCGTGCGCCGCGCGCTGCATGCGTCCCCGCGTGCTGCCAGGCCGCTCGCCGCCCCGCGCCCGCGCGAATCCCAGCCTGACGGCGCATTGCTGTTCCGACGCGCCGTCGCCGACGTGGTCCCCCTGCCCCCTTCGGACCGCGCAGATCCCGGACGGCCTCGCCCCAAGCCGCACGCCCGCCAGCGGCTGGCCGATGAACAGCAGGTGCTCGTCGACGCGCTCGCCGACCCCTGGGACTGGGAGGCCGCCGTCGCCACCGGCGAAGAGCTCTATTTTGCGCGCCCCGGCGTGCCCGCTGCCGCCATGCGCAAACTGCGGCGTGGCGGCTGGGTCATCCGTGCCGAACTCGATCTGCACGGTCTCACCGGCGACGAGGCGCGCGTGGCCCTGGCCGGCTTTCTCAACCGCTGCATGCTCGAAGACCGCCGCTGCGTGCGCGTCATCCACGGCAAGGGATACGGCTCGAAGCACCGTCTCCCCGTGCTGAAAAACAAGGTGCGGCACTGGCTGATGCAGCGCGAGGACGTCCTCGCGTTCTGCCAGGCGCGCACCTTCGATGGCGGCGCCGGCGCCGTCATCGTGTTACTGAAATCGTCTACCTGAGGAAACACTATGAGTGAACGCAATATCGCCGACTTTGCCCTGCCCGCCACGGGCAACGCCACGTTCAAGCTGTCCGACCAGCGTGGCAGGAACGTCGTCGTGTATTTCTACCCCAAGGACAACACGCCCGGCTGCACCACCGAGGGCGAGGAATTCCGCGACCTGTACCCGGCATTCCAGGCCGCCGACACCGTCGTCGTCGGCGTCTCGCGCGACAGCCTGAAATCGCACGAAGGCTTCAAGGCCAAGCACGGTTTTCCCTTCGCGCTGCTCTCCGACACCGAGGGTACGCTGTGCGAACGCTTCGGCGTGATGAAGCAGAAGAATATGTACGGCAAGCTGGTGCGCGGCATCGAGCGCAGCACCTTCGTGTTCGACAAGACCGGCGAGCTGGTGAAGGAATGGCGCGGCATCAAGGCGCCGGGTCACGCCGCGGAAGTGCTCGCTTTCGTGCAAACGCTTCCCTGAGCGGCAAAAAACCGCGCCACCACGTCCAGCTTGCGCGTCCGCGTCATCGCCGGCAACGCATTCAGCAACAAGCGCCCATAAGCTTTGTCCGCCAGCCGGGTGTCGCAGATCATCAGCACGCCACGGTCGGTCTCGGTGCGGATCAAACGCCCCGCGCCCTGCTTCAGGCTGATCGCCGCGTGCGGCAGCTGGTAATCCATGAAGGGCTTGGCGCCGTTCTTCTCGGCGAAGGCGATGCGCGCGGCGACGACCGGGTCATCGGGCGGCTGGAACGGCAGCTTGTCGATGACGACGACCGACAACGCGTCGCCGGGCATGTCGACGCCTTCCCAGAAGCTCTGGCTGCCGAGCAAAACGGCGTTGCCGGCGCGCTGGAAGCGTGCGAGCAGCTCGTTTTTCGGGGCGTCGCCCTGAACCAGCAGGGGGTAGCCCCAGCCGCGAAACCTGAACGCGGCGTCGAGCAGGGTGCGCGCCTTGTCCAGCGCACGCAGGCTGGTGAACAGGATGAACGCGCGGCCCTGGCTGATTTCCAGCACCGGCAGCGCGGCGTCGACGACGGCCTCGGTGAAGTCAGGCGCGTTCGGGGCCGGCAAGCCCTGCGGCACGTAGAGCACGCCCTGGCGCGGGTAGTCGAAGGGGCTGTCGACACACAGGGTTTCGGCGTCCTCGATGCCGAGCCGTGTTTTCAGGTGGGTGAAGTCGCCGCCAACCGACAGCGTGGCGGAAGTCAG
>JAIWOL010000109.1 GCA_020216925.1 Thiobacillus sp.
ATGTGCTTCGTTTCCAACGATGGCCTCCTTGCGAACAAGGGGGGTCAATTCCTCGTGTCGCCAGGGGGTCAATTTACGGTGTCGCCTGACATCTGGCTCGCAAGCTACGTGGTGCATGTGCGCAAAACCCGCTGGCGCGCCGGCGCGGACTGGATGTTCGGACATTTGCTCGACGGCGACGCGGCGAGCAACCATCTGTCGTGGCAATGGGTTGCCGGCACGTTCTGCGCCAAGCCCTATCTTTTCAACGCGGAAAACGTGGCGAAATTCGCGCCCATGCTGGCGTCCCCACGCACGGCCATCGACACCGGCTACGCCGCGCTCGACGAGCATGCGCGCCACGGCGGCGACGCTGGCCCGGAGCCCGGCAGGCATCCCGGCGTGGTCCCGCCGCCGGCACTGCCCGAAGTGGAGCCCTGCACGTCGTTTTCAAGCTGGTTCGGACGCATCGTCCGCGCATCGCCGGCGTGACTCGTCACAGGCGGCCGAGGTCAGCGCGAGCTTGGCCGCGCGCGGCAGGCGCTTGAGCGCCGCTTCGCGCCGGCAGGCGGCCGCGCGGTCGGGGACGGGTTCTAAGTAGACCATTTCGACCGGCAGCCGGGCGCGGGTATAGCGCGCACCGGCGCCGGCATTGTGCTCTGCCAGGCGACGGCGCGGATCGGTGGTGATGCCGGCGTAGAGCGTGCCGTCGGCGCAACGGAGTACATAGACGAACCAGGATGAGGCGGCCATGCCGCCATCATCGCAGATTACGCGGATGCGGTTCTCAGGCGGCGGCTTCGGTCATCTGCTGCGCCCAGGCCAGGGCTGCGCCGTGCACGGCGTCGATGTCCGCCACCTCGCGGCCGATCACTTTCGCCTGCGCTTCGAGACTTTGCGTGTCGTCCTGCTCCACGGCAACGGCCAGCGCCAGGTACGGGGCATAGGGCCCCTCGCGATGGAGGATGGCCGCCGTGATTTCGGCCGGCAGCGGAATCTGCGCGAGCAGCTTGTCCATCGGCATGCGCATCACCACGTCGAGCAGGGAAAACAGGCCGGCGACAAAAATCTCATCCCGCGCGCGGGCGCTCAGCGTGCTGCCGGCGAGCTGTTCCGCGACGCGCCCTCGCACCATGGCGTTTTCCAGCAGGGCCTGGTCGAGCGCCTGCATGCCGCCGCCGGTAAAGAGCACCACGGTGAGCCAGCGGTAAAGCTTGTCCATGCCCATGACCATGAGCGCCTGCTCGATGCCGCCGATCTTGTTCATGAGCCCCATGCCGGGCGAATTCACATAGCGCAGGAGCCGCACCGACAAGACCGGATCGAGCTGCACCTGTTTGGCCAGATCGCGCAGTTCGGCGCCGCTGCGCACGCGGTTCATCAGGTCGAGCACCTTGGCACGCGACGGCCCGATGGCCGGGGCGTTCAGGGTTTCGTGGCGTGTGATGAACGGCCCCATGAACAGGCTGCACTGGAGTTTGTGGCACAGATGGAAGGCTTCGAGCGTCTGCACGCCGGTGGCGACGAAACGTTTGCCGCTGGCGAGTTTGGAAATCGCCGACATGCGGGCAGCGATGGCGGGGATGTCCTCGCTGCCGGCATCGAGGAGCACGTAGTCGGCTCGCTGGAACAGCGCCGCACAGTCCGGCCGCAACACAGCCTCTGAATCGACGGCAAAGGCAGCGCCCCCGGCCTTGAGCGCATCGATGCGCGCCAGCCCGTCGGCATCGACCGGCGTGGCGTCGTCCAGTTTCAGCAGCCACACCGTACCCGCTGCCGGCCAGCCGGAGAGCTGCGGCAGGTCGAGCGAGGCAGGCGCAAGCGGGACAAAGGCCAGCCGCGAACCGAGCTTGCCGGCAATGTCGGCACGCACAAGGTTGCCCAGCAGGGTGTCGTCGACCAGCCGCTGCATTTCCGGCAGGATTGCACGGTTATCGCAATCGGCCGAACGGCGCAGCATGAAGGCGTAACCCGCCACCTTCTGATCGCGGCCGAGGATGGCCTCGCGGCGCATGACCGAAGGCGGCTTGCCGGCTTTTGCGGCAGGAGTCGCCTGGATGGACGCTTCCCTGGCTAGTGCGTGGCGATGCGCCTGCGCTGCGCTGTTGTCACGATTGCCCGACCACATTCCCACCAGACGATTCAGCACGACCGCTCCTGTTTGACGAATTACCGGAAGTCATCCTGGGAATCGGCGGCGCGCGCCGGATCTGAACCCCCGGCCGGCAAAACTTTTATTACAGCGGGCGGCTGATCGAGACGATGCCGCGCAGCGTGCCCGGCGCGTAACCCACCGCCTTGTCCAGCGGATAATCCACCGCCAGGCGGGCCTTCACCCCTTCGGGGATCGCGTCAGGCGCGCCGTGGCAGGTCAGGCACAGGGGTTGCACGGGCAGGGCCTTGGCGTAGCGGAACTGTTTGCCGGCCGCAGTGGAAACGATCTGCCAGGTTTCCAGCGTCTCGGGTTTCTCGCCGGCTGCCAGCCGCTTTTCCAGGCCGGCCTGCGCCTCGGCTTCCCAGGCGTCGGGCGCGCCGGCAGGGTTGCGGTTCTTGGGGCTGACGCGTTTGGCGGTCACCCCGAACTGTTTCGATACGTCGGCGGCGATTTGCGGCGCACGCGTCTTGCACACGCCGATGGCGCCATCCGGGCCCTGTTCGGACAGCGCCGTCTTGAGCTCGCCGCCCAGTTTCTGCACCAGCGTCGACGATGCCTTGCGGGCATCGTCGACCATGGCAGCCTGTTGTTCGGCGGTGGGAACACTGGCGCAACCGGTGGCCAGAAGCGCAGTGGCGGCAGCAAGGAAAGCGGCGGTTTTCATTTACAACTCCGGGGATTGGGAACGGGTAAATTCTAGCAACGCCCCCCTGTTATGCTGTCGAAAATGTTTTGATCGCCAGCGCAACCGGCTGGCCTGTCCGCTTATGAAGCATCTCACGCAATATTTCCTGCGCGGCCTGCTTACCGCCCTGCCGCTTGGACTCACGATTTACCTCTTGGCATTGTTTCTGGGCTGGATGGAATCGTGGTCGTCGCGGCTGTTCCGGCCCCTGCTCGGCGAAATCTACGCTCCCGGCCTGGGACTCATGCTGGGCATTGGCGGCATCGTGCTGCTGGGATTTCTGGTTTCGCGCCCTTGCGTGGCACGCCTGCTCACGCTGATCGAGCTGCCTTTCACCAACCTGCCGGTGGTGAAGAACATCTACGGCTCGTTGAAGGACTTTGCCGATTTCTTTTCGCCGAAGAAAACCGGCGCACGCCAGATGGTGGTGGCGCTCAAGGCTCCGGGGCAGGAACTGGAACTGGTCGGGCTGGTGACGCGCCAGCAGCTCGACGACCTGCCGGCCGGATTCACCCCGGGCGATCGCGTGGCGGTCTATCTGCCCATGGGCTACATGATCGGCGGCTACACCGTATTCGTGCCGCGCAGCTGGGTGCGGCCGATCGACATGCCGGTGGAAGAGGCCATGCGCGCTTCGCTGTTTGCCTGGATGGGCAACGCCGCCGAGGATGCCGCGCGTCCGCCTCGCCAGCTGTGACCGCCCGGGCGGGCGCTTGCGCCGCCTGCTTCAGGACCCGCAATCGCACGCCACCGGCGCGCCGCCGACGAAACGCCGGCAGGCAGCCGTAGCGGTCGATTCGCAGCGCGCAACCGAGAGGATGGCTGCGGACAGGGCGGGGGACGCGCCCAGATGCGCGCTCATGCGCACCGACACATCCGGCCGCTGGCGGGCAAATTCGGCGATCGCGGCGGGGATGTCCTGCGCCACATGGGTACCCGCCGCAAGAAAATAGGGGAAGGCGACAATCTCGCTCGCCCCGCGTGCGGCAAGCGCGTGGAGTCCGTCGGGGATCAGCGGTTCGGCCAGTTCGAGGAACGCAGCCTCGACATGGTCATACCCGCAGTCTGGCTGGGCACGCAGGCGCGCGGCAAGCGCGCGGACCTCGTCGTTGGAGGCGGCGCGACGGCTGCCGTGGGCGATGACGAGCAAACTGGGCATGATGGCACTCCATGAAAAAACCTGACGGTGGAACACCGGCCGGCCGCAAAGTTCCAGCGGCGTCGCAGCCGAGAATTGCGCTGCACGCTACTTTGCCGCATCGAGCGCGTCGCGCAGCCTGTTTGCGTCGATGTGCCTGTCGAGCTCCGCCAACGCGGCGGCCACTTTGGGATCGGCGAAAACCTCGGCCATGGCCACTTGCCCCAGCGTCTGAAAGCCGCTCTGGATAGCCGCGGCGCCTTCCACCCTGACGGCTTGCCGGGTCTGCTCAAGACAGCTCTCGGTCAGCAGGCGCTCGAAAATACGCGCGGTATCGCGGTTGATGCGCGTGCGCGCCTCGTTGCCCACTTTCGCCAGGGAGGCCACCGCAGGGTGCAGCGTGGTGGTGGAGATTACCCAGCGTACCAGCGTGTTTTTGTCCTCGGTCGTGGTTTTTTCGACCAGGCAGCGTGACAGGTCGTCGGCGTAGAGTCCGGCGTGCGCCGGCAGGGAAAAGGCCAGACACAGCAGGGCGGGCAGGAATGCACGCGGCATCGGGGACGCCGGTTCAGCGGACGGGTTCGAAGGTTGCATCGAGGTTCTGTCCATCACAGTAATCGAGAAAATCGCCGCGCAGGGTGGCAATGTGCGCATCGGCGGGAATGCCCAGCGTCATGCGCACGGCGAACATCGGGGCGCCGGTATGCGGTGCGGGATAGGCGTCGGTATCGAGCGACTCGATGTTGATGCGCAACCGGGCAAAGAAATTGGCCAGGCTGTTGACGATACCGGGCTGGTCGAGCGCGGATACCTCGACCACGTAGGGAATCAACGGCCGTTCCGCCTTGGTGCCGCGTGTCCGGCGCTGCACGATGGCAAGACCCAGCTCCTCGCCCACGCCGGGCAGACGGGATTCCAGCTTGGCCAGCGCGTCCCAGCTGCCGGTGACACGCATCAACACCGCAAACTGGCCGGCCATGGCAGTCATGCGGGATTCCTCGATGTTGCAGCCGGCCTCGCCGATGGCGCGGGTGAGTTTTTCGACCAGTCCGACCTTGTCCTCGCCACTGGCGGTGAGGACGATGGATTCTGCTTCGTTCGACATCAAATGAGCTTCCTGTCAGAGAGTTCTTTTTTGAGATACGCGTAAAAAACCGGCGCAGCGACCACGCCCTGCACGCCGAAGGCTGCTTCCATGACCAGCATGGCGATCAGGAGCTCCCACGCTCGCGCCTGAATCCGCCCCCCGATGATACGGGCATTCACGAAATATTCGAGCTTGTGGATGACAATCAGGAAGGCCAAGGAGCCGACAGCGACAGCGAGCGAATGCGACAGCGAGATGATCACGATGACGGTGTTGGAGATGAGGTTGCCCAGCACCGGCAGCAAACCGACCAGAAAGGTGACGAGCACCATGGTCTTGGTGAAGGGCAGGTGCACGCCCATCGCCGGCAGCACGAGCATCAGGTAGATGCCGGTGAGCACGGCGTTGAGCGCAGAAATGCGGATCTGCGCGAACACCACGCGCTGGAAGGCTTCGCCCAGGCGGTGCATGCGTTCGCACATCGCCCGCGCCAGGGGGGCCAGGGTGGTCTGCGTGCGCGCTTCGCGCAAGGCCACAAAGCTGCCGATGATGAGCCCGACAATGACGTAGAGCAGCGCCCGTCCGGCGTCGCCGCCGAGCTTGCGCAGATCCTGCGCGTGAGTGCGCAGCCATTCGACCAGACCGGCGCGGATCATCGATCCGTCGCCCTGCGGCAGCCAGGCAGCGGCCCAGGCGGGCAGGAGCTCGCGCGAATTCTCGATGATTTCCGCCATCTTCGTGAGCAGACCGGCCAGCCCTCCCTCGGTGCGCAGATACAGCACCGCGCCCGTCGCCAGGCCGCCCAGCACCCCCAGCACCACCAGCGTGATCAGCGACACCACCAGCACCTTGGCCCAGGCGTGATCGAGCCAGCCGATCACAAAGCGCGGCGCCAGCAGGTGAACCAGCTGCACGACCAGCAGGCCGGCCAGCAACGCCGGCATGAGATGCAATCCGAGCGTGAGCAGCAGGCTGGCGGCCATCAACAGCCAGGCAGCGATTTCATGACGGGTGGCGGAGACAGACATGGCCGGCACCATGCCAAACTCGGACGGGCGAGGCAAGCGGTGCGCGCGTCGCTTCATGTCACAGCGCGCTGGCGACGAGATTCAGCGTCAACGCCAACACCAGCAGGTTGAAAGCAAAGGCTGCCACGCCGTGCGCCAGCGCCAGCCGCCGCATGGACGCGCTGGCGACGGCGACGTCGGATACCTGCGAGGTCATGCCGATGACGGCGGCAAAATAGGCAAAGTCGAGATAGGACGGGGCCGCGCTGCCGGGAAACAGCAGCCCGCCGGCATCGCCGGCGTAGTAGCGGCGCGCGTAGCGCAGCGCGAACACGGTCTGGATCAGGAGCCAGGTCGCGCCCAGCGCCGCCAGCGCCAGCGCGATGTGTCCCCAGCGCGCCAGGCCGCTCAGGCTGCGCGCCGCGTCGGTCACCAGCAACACGCCGCCCAGACTGACGAAGGCGGTAGCCACCAGCAGGGCGTACAGCGCGCTCGCGCCGGGGTCGAAACTCGACGCACGGCGGCGGGTTTGCGCGGCGTCCAGCCGGCCCACGCCCCACCACACCACGCCCAGGTAAACCAGCGCGCCGGCGAGCCAGCCGCCCAGCGCGCGCCTCCCAGCCGCCGGCGGGGAAAAACGCAACAGCAAGACCGCCCGCCGCCGCACCCAGCAGGATGCGATGCCAGGCGCGCAGGCGCGCCAGCGGATGCAGATCGGGATGCGCAAACGGCAGCAGCCTCATCGCGCGCGCCGCCAGGCGAGAAAAAACGCCGCCGCCAGCGCCAGCCCGGCCAGCGCGATTTCCACCTGCTCCAGCGTGCCGAGCACGCGCGCCATCGCCGCGCCAAACAGCCAGCCCAGCCCGGCGACGAGCGGTGCCCACAACGCGGCGGAGACGAGATTGAGCACGACGAAGCGCCCGCCCGCCACCCGGCTCATGCCGGCCGCCACCGGCAGCGCGGTGCGCAGCCCCCACA
>JAIWOL010000015.1 GCA_020216925.1 Thiobacillus sp.
CATTTCGATCATTTCGCCCGACATCACGTCCGACAGGCCGTGGATGCGAACGATGCCGTCGGTGACGGAAACGATCGTGCCCTGGGTGCGCAGCTCGCTGGCCGCGCCCAGGTTTTCGATCTTGGCTTTGATCAGTTCGCTGATTTCGCTTGGATTCAATTGCATGTCTGTTCTCCGAACGCCCGTGTTTGATTCACGGGGCGGTTCCGAATGGTTGAATAAGGTTAGCCGTGGAGCGCAAACGCCATTTTTTCCAGCCGGCCCTTGACCGAACCGTCTATCACCTGGTCGCCGATGGTTATCACCGCGCCGCCGATGAGCGACGCATCAACTGCCACTTCGACGCGGACCGCGCGGTTGAACTTGGCCTTGAGGCCGGCAACCAGATCGTCGATCTGCGCCTGCGTGAGCGGCTGGGCGCTGGTGATGGTGGCTTCGAGCGTGCCTTCGGCCTGCGCCTTGAGCGTTTCGAACTGCGCGGCGATCTCGGGCAGCAGGGTGAGACGGTCGTTGTCCGCCAGCACCTGGACGAAATTGCCGCCACGCTCGCCCAGGCCGGCGCCGGCCACTTCGACAATGAGTCCGGCCACGCGCGCAGCCGGCACGGCCGGGTCGGCAATCAGGCGCGCCACGTTCGCGTCGGACACAATCGCCGACAGCGCGGCAAGGCGCGAAGACCAAGCCGCCAGATCGTTTTCGTCCTGCGCCGTGCGGAACACTGCTTCGGCGTAGGGACGAGCCAGGGTAGACAGTTCGCTCATGGTTACAGCTCGGCTTTCAGTTGGGCGAGCAGATCGGCGTGCGTCTGGGGATCGACTTCGCGGCGCAGGATTTTTTCGGCACCGGCCACGGCCAGGGCCGCCACCTGCTCGCGCAAGGCTTCGCGCGCGCGGTTGGCTTCCTGATCGATGCTGGCCTGTGCAGCGGCTAGCTGACGCTCGCCTTCCTGTTTGGCTGCGGTCTTCGCCTCTTCGACGATCTGGGCTGCGCGCTTCTCGGCCTGGGCAATCACGTCGGCTGCCTGTGCCTTGGCATCGCGCAGATTGTCGCCGGCTTTTTTGGCGGCCAGTTCCAGCTCGTGGCGGCCACGATCAGCGGCGGCGAGGCCGTCGGCGATCTGTTTTTTACGCGTCTCGAGCGCGTTCATGATCGGAGGCCACACGAACTTCATGCAGAACCACACGAAGAAGATGAACGTGATGGATTGACCGATCAAAGTTGCGTTGAAATTCATGTCCGCACCTTTATCAATGACGGGGGTTGATCGAAAACGTGTTCGAACCCCGATTAACCGGCAACCGCGAACAGAACGTACATGGCCAGACCGACGGCGATCATCGGCACGGCGTCGACCAGACCCATGACGATGAAGAACTGGGTGCGCAGCATGGGAATCAGCTCGGGTTGACGCGCGGCGCCTTCAAGGAAGCGGCCGCCGAGAATGCCGATGCCGACAGCTGCGCCCAGTGCGCCCAGGCCCATCATCAGTGCGCCAGCGATGTACAGAACGGCTTGAGTCATTTCCATTTTTTGTTACTCCTGATTAGAAAATTAAAGTTGAAAAGGGAACCAGAATTCTTGGGGCGATCAATGATGTTCGCTGTGCGCCATGTCGAGATAGACGATGGTCAGCGTCATGAAGATGAATGCCTGCAGCGTGATGATGAGGATGTGGAACACTGCCCACGCCCACTGCAATGCGCCGCCGAATGCGGCCATGATCGAGCCGCCGCCGAACATCAGCGCGATCAGGATGAAGATCATTTCACCCGCGTACATGTTGCCGAAGAGTCGCAGCGCCAGAGAGATCGGTTTGGCGATCAGACCCACGCCTTCTAGCAGCAGGTTGACCGGAAACAGCCATTTGGGGAAAGGCTGGAACGCCAGTTCAGCAAAGAAACCGCCGGGGCCCTTCATTTTCACGCTGTAGTAGAGCACCAGGAAGAAGATCGACAGCGACAGCCCGAAGGTGACGTTGGGGTCGGTAGACGGCACGATCTTGAGGTAGGGCACGCCCGCCAGCGAGGCGGCGTAGGGAATCCAGTCGACCGGGATCAGGTCCATCAGGTTGAGCAGAAAAATCCAGACGAATACGGTCAGCGCGAGCGGCGCAACCAGCGCGTTCCTGTGCGAGAAGGAGCCGCGCACGGCGCCGTCGATGAATTCGACGATCCATTCGACAAAATTTTGCAGGCCGCCGGGGACGCCTGCCGAGGCGCGCTTGGCCGCGAGGTTGAAGAAAAACAGGAAAAGCACGCCCAGACCGATGGAGAAGATCATGCTGTCCAGGTTGATCGCCCAGAAGCCCATGGCCTTGGCTTCGGCGGCGTTGTGGGCAACGGTCCAGGTGGCTTGCTGCAGCACTTCGACGTTGCCGGCGTGATCCTGGCGCTCGTACCCGGCGGGCAGTTGGCCATAGGTCAGGTTCTGCAGGTGATGCTTGATGTATTCGCTTGAGGATGCGTAGTCCGAAGCCATGGTGTCGAATTTTTCAAAGTGAGTTTTGGATGGGGGCACCACGCGCTCCCATGCAGAACCAACCTCGGTTATTTTTTGCCGGTTGTCTCCGCCGGCTGTTTTCCTGCCTTACCGCCTTGCGGCGGCCAGCCACGCGAGTTGTGCAAGCAGCAACCCGAGCAACTGCGGCAATGGCGAGAGCCGCAATATCGCCATGCCGATTGCGAGCAATGCAACCAGCACCACCAGCCGCTCGAACCCCGTGAGGATGAAGAGCCTGAACAACCGGTGCTGATCCCATTCCGGATGACGCATTGCCTGCCGTTCGCGCCGCCACAGCACCAGGCTGGTGCTCAACGCAACCAGGATACCGTAGCCGACGGCCATGCCTGTCTCCACGTTTTCCAGCACCACGCCAGCCAGCGCTCCCGGCAGGAGGAGGACTGCCTGCGTCCACGCCACCCGCCGTATGCCTGTATTGCTGCCAGGGCGCATACCGGAGAACATTGGGCGCGGATGATACCCGAATCAGTACGGTCTATGCAATCATCAAGCAGCTTGATGATGAATTTCAGTATGTAGTGATTTTGCTCGTGCAGTGCCTGCTACAGCGCGATGCCGAGTCTTTGCAGCAACCCTTCGAGCGCGTCCGCATTGCCGAAATGCAGGGTCAGCTTGCCGCTGCCCTTGCTGCCGACGCTGACGTGTACGGTCATGCCCAGGGCATCGGACAGGGCTTCTTCAAGCCGCAGCATGTCGCGCGACGGGGCCGCAGGCTTCGAGGAGGCCGCCGGCGGCTCTTTCAGCCGCGCGACGCGGCGCTCGACCTCTCGCACCGAAAGCGCTCTGGTTTCGATTTCATGCGCCAGCTCCCGCTGTTGCGCCGCGTTGAGCGGCAACAGCGCGCGAGCGTGGCCCATTTCGATGAGTCCGGCGCTGAGCATGTCCTGCACCGGGCGCGACAGATTCAGCAAACGCAAGAGATTCGACACCGCGGCGCGCGATTTGCCGACCGCCGCCGCAACCGCCTCGTGCGTCATGCCGAATTCCTGGATCAGGCGCTGCAGGCCGTGCGCTTCGTCGATGGCGTTGAGGTCTTCGCGCTGGATGTTTTCGATCAGCGCCATCGCCGCCACGGCGTCGTCGGCGACTTCGCGCACCAGCACCGGCACATCGGTCAGGCCCGCGAGCTGGGCGGCGCGCCAGCGGCGTTCGCCGGCGATGATCTCGTAGCCGTTGCCGGCTTCGCGCACCAGGATGGGCTGCATCAGCCCCTGCGCGCGGATCGAGTCGGCCAGTTCCTGCAGCGATTCGCTGTCCATCTGGGTGCGCGGCTGGTACTTGCCGGGCGCAAGCTGCGACAGTTTCATCATGCGCAGGTCGCCCTGCGGCGGCGCGGCGCTGTCCTCGCCGCCGAGCAGTGCGTCGAGCCCGCGGCCCAGTCCCTTGGCTTTGGCCATTATTTTTCCTCCCTGGCGGCGATGCCGGCCCGTTTCAAGGTCTCTTTGGCCAGCTCGATGTAGGCTTTCGCACCCTTGCACTGGTGGTCGTAGGCCAGCACCGGCAGGCCGTGGCTGGGCGCTTCGGCCAGGCGCACGTTGCGCGGGATCACGGTGTCGTAGACCTTGTCGCCGAAGTGCCGCTTGAGTTGATCGGACACCTGCTGCGCGAGCGTGCTGCGCGGATCGAACATCACTCGCAGCAGACCTTCGATCTGGATCGCTGGATTGAGACGCTGTTTCACTTTTTTGATGGTGGCGACCAGGTCGGTGAGCCCTTCCAGCGCGTAGTACTCGCACTGCATGGGTATGAGCACCGACTCGGCGGCGGCGAAAGCGTTGACGGTGAGCAGGTTGAGTGTCGGCGGGCAATCCATCAGGACGAAGTCGTAGTCGTCGGCCACCTGCGCCAGCGCCACTTTCAGCCGCAGGTCGCGCTGTTCCAGGTTGACCAGGTCGATTTCCGCGCCGGCGAGTTCGCGGTTGGCGGGTATGACGTCGAAATGCCCGGGCTCGGAGCGCATGCGCGCGTCGCGCAGCGTCACCTGGTTGAGCAGGATCTGGTACACCGTCGGCAGCGCCGTGCGTTTTTCGATCCCCGCGCCCATGGTGGCGTTGCCCTGCGGGTCGAGGTCGGCGAGCAGCACGCGCTGGCCCTGCTCGGCCAGCGCGGCGGCCAGATTCACCGCCGTGGTGGTTTTTCCCACCCCGCCTTTCTGGTTGGCGATTGCGAGTATTTTTGTCATCAGACGGGCTCCAGAACGATCACATGACGGCTGGCATCCAGCCCCGGCACGACGAGTGCATGGTTAGCGCTTACTTTCACGTCTGGCGTCAGGGCGGCGAGTTCATCGTTCGGGTATAGGCCTTTCATCGCCAGCCAGCGGCCCCCCGGATTGAGCAGGTGGCGCGTCAGCGTGACGAATTCCCCAAGCCCGGAAAACGCACGCGAGGCGATGTCATCGAAGCCGCTTGCCGGTCGGAAATCCTCCACCCGTGCAGTCGCCACGTTCAGGTTCGTCAATCCGAGTTCGGTCTTGACCTGCAACAGAAATGCCGTTTTCTTGGCGATGCTGTCGATCAGCGTCACCCGCAGATCCGGTCGCGCAATCGCCAGCGGTATGCCGGGCAGGCCGCCGCCGCTGCCGACGTCGATCACCGCCGGGCCGGTAAAAAACGGCACGGCCGCGAGCGAATCGAGCAGGTGGTGGCTCACCATGCGCTCCGCCTCGCGCACCGCCGTCAGGTTGTAGACGCGGTTCCATTTGTCGAGCAGGGCCAGATACGCCAGCAGCCGGGCTTCTCCGTCCGGCGGCAGGTCCAGGCCCAAGGCGGCGATCCCGGCCGCGAGCTGGTGCGAGAGATTCATGCGCTTTTCTTTTCGGCGTCGGATTTGAAGCCGCGCTTGGCGTAGATCAGCAGCACCGAAATCGCCGCCGGGGTGATGCCCTGCATCCGTGCGGCCTGGCCGAGCGTTTCCGGACGCGCTTTCTGCAGGCGCTGGCGCACTTCCATCGACAGCGCGGTGAGCTGCGTGTAATCGAGATCGGCCGGCAGACGCAGGGTGTCCTGTTCGCGCTGCCGGTCGACTTCCTCGTTCTGGCGGTCGATGTAGCCCTGGTACTTGGCGGCGATTTCGACCTGTTCGGCAACCGCCTTTTCTTCCACGCCGGCGCCGCCGCCCGGTAGCGCCAGAATCTGCGCGTAGTTCAGGCCCGGCCGGCGCAGCAGGTCGAACAGACTGTACTCGTGGTCGATCGGCTGGCCGATGAGCTGTGTGGCCGCCTGCGCCGGCAGGGTGGCGGGATTGACCCAGCTTGTTTTCAGGCGCTCGGTTTCGCGGGCGATGGCGTCGCGCTTGCGGTTGAAGGCGTCCCAGCGGGCGTCGTCCACCACGCCGAGCCTGCGGCCGGTCTCGGTCAGCCGCATGTCGGCGTTGTCCTCGCGCAGCTGCAGGCGGTATTCGGCGCGGCTGGTGAACATGCGGTAAGGCTCGGACACCCCGCGGGTGATGAGATCATCCACCAGCACGCCGAGATAGGCTTCATGCCGGCCGGGGCTCCAGGCGTCTTTCCCCTGCACCTGCAGCGCGGCGTTGATGCCGGCGAGCAAGCCCTGCGCGGCGGCTTCTTCGTAGCCGGTGGTGCCATTGATCTGGCCGGCGAAGAACAGGCCGGCGATGGATTTGGTTTCCAGCGAGGCTTTCAGGTTGCGCGGATCGTAGTAGTCGTATTCGATGGCGTAGCCAGGACGCAGGATGTGCGCGTGTTCCAGTCCCGGGATCGAGCGCACGATGGCCAGTTGCACGTCGAAGGGCAGCGAGGTCGAGATGCCGTTGGGGTACACCTCGTGAGTGCTGAGACCCTCGGGTTCGAGAAAGATCTGGTGACTGGGCTTGTCGGCGAAGCGGGTGATCTTGTCCTCGATCGACGGGCAATAGCGCGGCCCCACGCCTTCGATGACACCGGTGTACATGGGCGAGCGATCGAGTCCGCCGCGGATGAGGTCGTGCGTTTGTGCCGTGGTGTGGGTGATCCAGCACGGTCGCTGTTCCGGATGCATCGCTGCGTTTCCCATGAAGGAAAACACCGGCGCGGGGTCGTCGCCGGGCTGGATCCGGGTCTGGCTGTAATCGATGCTGCGGCCGTCGATGCGCGGCGGGGTGCCGGTTTTCAGGCGTCCCGCCGGGAGCTGCAATTCGCGCAGACGCGCCGCCAGCGACATCGAGGGCGGGTCGCCCATGCGCCCGGCCCGGTAATTTTCGAGGCCGACGTGGATCAGCCCGGACAGGAAAGTGCCGGTGGTGAGCACCACCGCGCGGCCTGCGAATTCGATGCCAAGTTGCGTTTTTACCCCCACGACGCGGTCGCCATCGAGCACGAGGTCGTCCGCTGCCTGCTGGAACACGACGAGATTCGGCTGGTTTTCCAGCCTTCTTCGGATCGCCGCCTTGTACAGCACGCGATCGGCCTGCGCTCGGGTGGCACGCACCGCAGGCCCTTTGGATGAATTGAGCGTGCGGAACTGGATGCCCGCCTCGTCGGTGGCGATCGCCATCGCCCCGCCGAGCGCGTCCACCTCCTTCACCAGATGCCCCTTGCCGATGCCGCCTATGGAGGGATTGCAGGACATTGCGCCCAGCGTTTCGATGTTGTGCGTGAGCAGCAGCGTCTTCGCGCCGGCGCGCGCGCTGGCGAGCGCGGCTTCGGTGCCGGCGTGGCCGCCGCCGACGACGATCACATCGAAGGATTCGGGGAATTTCATGGTGCGCGCATTTTACCCGCTGGCGGGCGTTTCACGTGGAACAACCGTCAACCCATACCGGCCTGCTTGGCCTCCAGCGCCTCCCAGCGCGCCAGCGCGTCGAGCAACTCCAGCTCGATCGCTTCGCTGCGGGCGTGCAAACCGCTGGCCGCCTGCGGGTCGGTCTGGTACAGCGCCGGATCGGCCAGGCGGGCGGCTATTCCGGCCTGCTCGGCCTCCAGCGCCTCGATGATGTCCGGCAGCGACTCCAGTTCGCGCGCTTCCTTGTAGCTGAGCTTCCCCTTCTGCGCAACCGGCTTGACGGCTGGCGCCGGCCTGGGCGAGGCCGGGCGGACCAATGCGGGAGCGGGAGCGGCTGCCTGCCGCTCCCGCCAGGCGCGCCAGTCGGCATAGCCGCCCACGATCTCGGTCAGCCGCCCTTCCCCCTCGAACACGACGGACTGGGTGACGACGTTGTCGAGAAAGGCGCGGTCGTGCGAGACGATGATGACCGTACCAGCGTAATCCTGCAGCAGTTGCTCAAGCAACTCCAGGGTGTCGATATCCAGATCGTTGGTCGGCTCGTCCAATACCAGCAGATTGGCCGGCCGCGCAAACAGCCGCGCCAGCAACAAACGGTTACGCTCGCCGCCCGACAGCGCCGACACCTTGGCCCGCGCGCGCTCGGCCGGAAACAGGAATTCCTCCAGATAACTGATGACGTGCTTGCGCTGGCCGGCAATTTCCACGTAGTCCGAGCCCGGCGATATGGTGTCGATCAACGTTGCCCCGTCGTCGAGCTGGTTGCGGAACTGGTCGAAATAGGCAACCTCCAGCCTGGTCCCCTGCTTGATCCAGCCGGTTTGCGGCTTCAGTTCACCCAGAATAAGCCGGATCAGCGTGGTCTTGCCGGCGCCGTTGGGGCCCAGCAGTCCAAGCTTGTCGCCTCGCAGGATGGTGGTGGAAAAATCCCGCACCAGCACCCGGTCATCGTAGCGGAAGCTCACTCGTTCCAACTCGGCGACCACCTTGCCGGAACGCTCGCCTGCGTCCAGATGAAAGCTCACCTTGCCCTGGTGGCCGATACGCGCTTCTCGCGCGCGGCGCAGTTGCTCCAGTCGCCGCACGCGGCCTTCGTTGCGCGTGCGGCGTGCTTCCACCCCCTTGCGAATCCAGGCTTCTTCCTGCTTCCAGAACTTGTCGAACTTGCGGTTGTGCACGGCTTCGACTTCCAGCTGTTCCGCCTTCTTGCTCTGGTAGGCGCTGAAATTGCCCGGATATTCGCGCAGCTGGCCACGGTCCAGCTCGACGATGCGGTTGGCCACGTTGTCGAGAAACCGCCGGTCATGGGTGATGAATACCAGCGCACCGCGATAGTCGTTGAGCAGGCCTTCCAGCCACTCGATCGCCGAAAAATCGAGATGGTTGGTCGGCTCGTCGAGCAGCAGCAGCTCGGGGTCGCTGACCAGCGCTCTCGCCAGCGCCACTCTTTTTTTGAGACCGCCCGACAAATCTGCCACCTTGCTCTCCGCCTCCAGGCCAAGACGTTGCAGGGTTTCCTCCACCCGGCTGTTCAGCCGCCAGCCATCGACCGCTTCCAACGCGCTCGACACGCGTTCTAGATCGTCCAGCGCGGCGGCATCGCCTTCGGCCGCCGCGTGCGTCGCCGTGTGGTATTCCGCCAGTAGCCGCTGCGCGACGCCCACGCCTTCCGCCACGGCCTCAAACACGGTATGCCCGGACTGGAAAACCGGTTCCTGGGGAACGCAGGCGAGCTTCAGCCCGGGCGCGCGCCAAACTTCGCCGGCATCGGGCTGGCTGCTGCCCGCAAGAATCTTCATCAAACTGGATTTGCCCGTGCCGTTACGCCCGATCAGGCCGATCCGCTCACCCGCCTCGATCACCAGTGCCGCGCCATCGAGCAAAGGATGATGGCCGTAGGCAAGTTCAAGGCGGTCGAAAGTCAGAAGCGGCATGGGGCTCGGCGTTGAATGGTGAGCGCGCGATTATCCGCCATGAAGCGCTGCATGGACAGCGCGGGCAAGTTTGATTGCGCCGGGCGTATCGCCATGAAGGCATAGCGTGTCGGCACGGACCGCCAGCCGCTCACCCGTAACTGTCAGCACGCCGGCACCGCGTGCCAGCGACAAGGCCTGTTCGGCCGCCAGGCGTGGATCGTGAATCACGGCGCCGGGCGTTTCACGTGAAACCAGGCGCCGGCACGTTGCATAGCGCCTGTCGACGAAAGCTTCATTGAGAACCTGCAACCCGACCGCCCGCCCTGCCTCGATCAGCCGCGATCCGGCCAGCCCCACCAGCAGCAAACCGGGATCGATCGCGCGCACGGCCTCTGCGACGGCGGCGGCCACTTCCGCGTCCTCGGCCGCCGCGTTGTACAGCGCGCCATGCGGCTTGACGTGTGCGAGCGCCATTCCTTCGCGCCGGGCAAGCTCGGCCAGTGCCTCAAGCTGCCCGACCACCCAAGACCGGATTGTGCCGGCCGTGGCGGCAAGCGGATACCGCCCGAATCCCGCTCGATCGGGATAGCCCGGATGCCCGCCCACCACCACGCCGTGCGCCTTTGCCAGACGCAACGCGACAGTCATGCTCGTGGCATCGCCGGCATGACCGCCGCTTGCTATCGACACCCGGTCGACATAGGGCATCAGGCCGGCGTCGTCGCAGCCTTCCCCGATATCGGCATTCAGTTCGATCACGCCCAATCCTCCACCACCCATTCCGGCGGGGCCAGGGCGCGCGCTTCGTCCACGCCCACCGTGGCAAAACGCACCTCGGCACCG
>JAIWOL010000016.1 GCA_020216925.1 Thiobacillus sp.
GGCCCCAGTTGCGCAAGCCGGGGCAAATCCGCGCCGATCACGGTCGCCACCACCGGATAGCCGCCCGTCACCGGCCCATCCCAGCCCAGAATGATCGGCTGACCGTCGGGCGGCACCTGAACCGCACCGGGCAACACGCCCTGCGCCGGGAGCGTCTGCGCCCTGCCTGTCACACGAGGCCCAACCAGACGAACGCCGCGCCGGTCGGATGCCGCATCGACGCGGAACCGGCCGCCAAACAAATTCGCCAGCCCGACATCGGTCAGCGCCCCCGTCTGCGGGCCCGCCACCACGCGCAGGGGCATGCGCCCGTCCAGTCCGGGCGGCCTTGCCCGCAGCAGATGCACGCCGCCTTCCGCAGCAAGACTGTACAACCGGTCGCCCACCCGCAACGGCCGTCCGGTCACCCCGCCCCATCCGGCTTGCGGCAGCGCGCTCGCGCTGCCCAGCACCGGCTCGACCGCCAGACCGCCGCGAATCGCCAGCCAGCATCGATACCCGCAGGAAGGCTCACCCAGACGCAGGATTTCCTCTGCCGCCAGAACCAGCGTCTGGTTCCAGCCGGCCACCAGTCCCGCTGCGCGGGCGGCGCGAAACGGCGCGCCGGTCAGCGCAACCACGCCACCTCGCGGAAAATACAGCTGGGGCCCCCGCGCCACGATTTCGAGCGCCGGCGCATCGGCGCGGTTTCCAACCAGGCGATTGGCCGCTGCCAGCGCCAAGCGGTCGGCCGCGCCCCCTGCCGGAACGCCCGTCCGTCCCCACCCTGGGCGGCCGCCATCCATCACCAGGTCGCACAGACCGGGCCGGATCACTTCTATCGGGATACCATTCACGACTGCACCTCGAAACGCACGCGATCGCCGGCTGCAAGCAAGGCCGGCTGCGCCCGGGCCGGATCGAACAACTTCGCATCGGTCTGGCCCACGACATGCCAGCCGCCCGGGCCGGCCATCGGATACACGCCGGCGTAGCCGCCGCCCAAGGCCACGCTGCCCGCCGGCACCCTCACTCGCGGGGTGGCGCGGCGCGGCATGGCCCAATGCCCGGGCAAACCGGCAAGATAGGGAAACCCCGGCTGAAACCCGAGAAACGCCACCGTAAATTCGATGGCGGCAAACTGCCGCACGAATGTCCTTGCGTCGAGCCCGGCCCGGGCGGCACAGACGGCGAGGTCGGGACTGACGTCTTCGGACACGCGCAGCGGCAAAACGTGCATCCTGCCCGCTCGTTCCGGCAAGCGGGGTGGCCGCGCTGCCAGCAGGCCAGCGAGTTTCGCCGGCGGCGGCGCACCCGGCTTGAGTATCAACAAAATACTGCCATCTGCGGGGATAATGTCCTCAAATTCGGCAAAATCCTGCGAAACAAGCTGGGCGTATCTATCCAGGGTGGCCGCGCCTGTTTCCACACGCAGGCCGCGCTCGCCCATCCAGCGCCACGGCAGCACTGACTGCGGTTGACCGGCCTGCGGCTTTGCCATACGGTTGAACGCCTTTCGGAGAGTGTGGATGTTGAGAACCTGGTGTGCCGCAATCGCGATCACGTTGAGCAGTTTAACGGCACCTGCCGGCGCCGCCATGAGCGTAGTCAAGCCGGCACTCACAGAGAATCTCGACTCGCGCCCCGGAAACGTGGTCGTCCTGCCGCCCCGCTTCTTCGTGTATGAGTTGTCGGCGGGCGGCGTGCCCACCCGCATGGGAGACTGGGAGGCCGCTGCGCGCAGTAATCTGGGCGCGGCGGCGATCCGGCTGGCGGGCGAATCCGGCCTGTTCACGGCCCGGGCGGCACCGGAGTTCGGGCCGGAAGAACAGGCCCTGATCGATGCCCACTTGGGCCTCTACGAGCGCGTGGCGCAATCGGTCTTTGTCTACGGCCGCGGCGAGCAATCCACCTGGGCGCACAAAAAGAGCGCGTTCGACTACACGCTGGGGCCGGGGCTGGGGTTTTTGCGCCAACGCACCGGAGCCGACTCGGCCCTGATCGTGCTGGGGTCCGATTTCATTTCGTCCGAGGGCCGCAAAGCCCTGTTTTTTGCCGGGCTGGCCATGGGCATGATCATGCCGCTGGGACAAACCTTTCTCGCCCTGGGCGTGGTCGATCTCGGCAGCGGCGACATCCAGTGGATGAGCTTCGATACCAGCAGCCGTCTCGACACCCGCCAGCCGGAACATGTCGAGGAACTGATCCGCGCCCTGTACCAGGGCTGGCCCGGCGCACGATGATGCGCATCCGCATCGTCGGCCTGCTTCTCGTGCTTGCGCTGCCCGCCGGAGCCGGCGGGCTCGTCCCCTGGACCCATGCCGTGACAGCCGACGAACTCGACAGCCGCGAGCGCAGCCTCTGGCAGGAAGCCGACGAGTTCGACCGGGCGCTGGCACGCGCCGGTCGCGTGAATTCCGACCCCGTCCTCACCGCTTATCTGCAGGGCATCATGGACCGCCTCTACCCGGAATTCAGCGGTCGGCTCAAGGTGCGTCTTTTGAACGCACAGCACCTCAACGCCTTTGCCTTGCCCAACGGCAGCGTCTACGTCAACGCCGGGCTGGTTGCGCGTTTCCGCAACGAAGCCCAGCTTGCCACCGTGCTCGCCCACGAGGGCGCGCATTTCACCCACCGGCATTCGCTGCAGCAGGCCGAGCGCGTGCGCAACGCCGCCGCGTTCGCCCGCGTGGCCGGCATGCTGGGGGTGCCGCTGGTCGGCGACCTGCTGGCGCTGTCGTCGATGTTCGGGTTTTCCCGCGAGCACGAACGCGAGGCCGACCAGACCGGCTACCAACGCCTGGTCGCCGCCGGCTACGCGCCGCGCGAGAGCGTCAAGACCTTCGAGCACCTGCAGGCCGAAATCCGTGCGGCTGGCATCAAGGAGCCTTTCTTCTTTTCCAGCCACCCCAAGCTGCAGGAACGCATCGATAATTTCACCGAGCTGAGCCAGAACGCCGCCAGCGGCGAAACCGGCTACGAACGCTTCGTCGAAACGACCGCTGCGCTCCGACTCGCCTCGCTGGAACGCGACCTCGCCGCCTACCGCTACAAGCAGGTGATCCTCATGCTGACCACTCCGCAAGCTCGCCGGGAATACCCGCCCGAAGCCGCCTATTATCTGGGCGAAGCCTATCGCCTGCGCAACGATGCGGGCGACGCCGAACGCGCCGAGGCCGAATTCCGGCGTGCGCTCGACACCGCTCCGCGATTTGCGCCCACCCACCGCGCCCTGGGTTATCTCTACTTCAAACGCGGCGACAGGGCGGCCGCCGCACCCCTTTTGCGGCGTTACCTCGAACTTGCGCCCGAAGCCGCCGACCGTGACCACATTGCGGCCACGCTCAAAGAAATCAGCACGCCATGAACCCGCGCCCCGCCCTTTTGGCACTGCTTCTCTTGACGTCGGCCTGCGCCCCATGGTCCCGCGTCGAACCGGACAGCCGCCACTTCGCAAAACGCGGCGACTACACGCTGGAACAGCCCGCCGGCTGGGTGCGGCGCACAGCCGACGTCAACGACCTTTTTCTCACGCGTGACGGCCCGGCGCTCAACACCATCGTTGTCACCCGCCAGCCGCACGACCGCAAACTGCCGCGCACCCAGCGTGAAACCCGGGCAGACATGCTGCCCATCGAGCTCGCCGAACTTGCTCTCGCCGAATGGCGCAGCCACGAGTCCACAGCCCAGCTCGACGTGCTGGCCAACGCCCCCGTCCTGCTCGGCGGCCGGCCCGCCGCCCGCGTCCACATTCGATACCTCGACGAGCACGGCCTGCCCATCGAGCGGGTGATGGTCGCGTGCGTCGACGCCAAAGGGCGGCTCGCGCTGCTCTACGAAGCCCCCGCCATCGTCTACTTTGCCCGTGATCTGCCTGCTTTCGACGCCCTGGTGGCCAGCCTGCGCTTCGTCCAGCCGGCCCCATGAAAAAAGGGGGCTTGCGCCCCCTTTTGGATCTGCCCCGCCGGTCAGTCCTTGAAACGCCCGCGCACACCGGTGCGTGCTCCGCCGCGGTTGTCGTGCGCGGCTGCGCCACGGTTGCCGCCGCCCGCGCTGCGGTTGTCGAACTTGCCGCCGTAGCTGCGCGCGGCCGGTTTGGCCTTGGCCTGCACCTTGGCTTCGCGTTCGCGGCGCGCCCAGTACTCCACGCTGTTGCCGTCGACATCCGGTTTCGCCACCGGCTCTTCCTGCGGGATACGGTTGCCCCAGACGCGCTGGGCGCGATCGGTTGACGCCACTTCGGCAAAGCGGCTGCCGCGCGGCGCGTCGAGACGGTTGCCGCGGTCACGGTTATCGCGGCTGTCGCCACGCGGCTGGGCCGCGCCATAGCTGCGCGGCTCCTTGCTGCTCCAGGCTCGCTTCTCGCCAAAGCCGCGCCCGCCTTCCTTGCCGCGCGGGCGATTGCCGCCGCCCGGGCGACCGGACGAAGGTTTTTGCGTCGGCTCAAGACCCGGCAAGGTATGCACATCGATACGGTTGCCGGTGTAGCGTTCGATCGCGCGCACCAGGCCGCCTTCGCGCATGCCCACGAGGCTGACGGCAATACCGGTACGACCCGCGCGGCCGGTGCGGCCGATGCGGTGAACATAATCTTCGGCCTGACGCGGCAGGTCAAAGTTGATGACGTGACTGATGCCTGCCACGTCGATGCCGCGCGCGGCGACATCGGTGGCCACCAGCACCTTGGTGCGATTGTCGCGCAGACGCTGCAAGGCGCGATTGCGCTGGCCCTGCTGCATGTCGCCGTGCAGCGAGTCGGATGCGAAACCGCTGTCGGACAGCAGGTCGGAAATTTCCTCCGCGCTTTTTTTGGTCGCGGCGAACACGATGGCCTGGGTCAGATCCACATCGCGCAGCAGGCTGTCGAGCAGACGCATCTTGTGGTCCATGTTGTCGGCATACAGCAGGCGCTGTTCGATCTTGGCTTCCTGTCTGGGAGCGGCCTCGATCTCGATGCGCAAGGCGTCTTTTGTCAGTTGACTGGCGAGATTGCCCACCACGCCGTCGAGCGTGGCCGAGAACAGGAGCGTCTGCCGCTCGCTCGGGCAGCGTGCCGCGATGGCCTGGATGTCATCGACAAAACCCATGTCCAGCATGCGGTCGGCCTCGTCCAGCACCAGCACCTCGAGGCGGGAAAAATCGAGCTTGCCGCGTTCCAGATGGTCGATGAGACGGCCCGGCGTCGCCACCACCACATCGACCGGCTGGGCAATGCGCTTGGCCTGAAGGCCGAACGGCGCGCCGCCCACCAGACAGGCGGTACGGAACCGGCGCAAGTCCTTGCCGTATTTCATGGCCGATTTTTCGACCTGCAGCGCCAGTTCGCGGGTGGGGGTGAGCACCAGCACGCGCGGGCCGATGCTCTTGACCCGGGGCTCGGTCTGCAGGCGCTGGATCGACGGCAGCAGGAAGGCGGCGGTCTTGCCGCTGCCGGTGTGCGAGGACACCAGCAGATCGCGCCCGGTCAGGGCGGCGGGCACCGCCTGCATCTGCACCGGCGTCGCGGTTTCGTAGCCGGCTTCGAGGATGGATTTGAGGATGAGGGGATCGAGCCCCAGTTCGGAAAAACTCATGGCAAACCTTTATTCAATGCGCACAGGCGCAAACACGGCCGCGTCAGGCTTCACGCCCGACAGGCCACACACACGAACCGGGAAAACAGGCTGGCCACGATGGCATGGATGCCAGTTCGGGCCGTATCAATCAACGGATCGCGACGATCACATCGGCGCCAACCGCAGGACTTGTCGCTGCCGGGGATGAAGCGCCGGCGGCACAAAAGAGAGGTCGAGGACGATGGGGCTGTGAGAACAGTCCCGAGACACGGCAGGATGGAGCTTGCCTGTCTGCTGCTGTGAACACAACGCAACGAAGTCTATCAGAAAACCCTGATGGCCCCGCAAGTTTTTTGTCCCTGCGCCGCGCCGTCTCAGGCGGGCGCGTGATACAGCTTGCGGTAAAGGCCGTCTCGACCGATCAGCTCGTCGTGCGCGCCGGTTTCCACCACGCGGCCGTTTTCGAACACCAGAATGCGGTCGGCCTGCCGCACCGCCGACAGTCGATGCGCAATGATCAGCGTGGTGCGCCCGTCCAGAAAAGCGTGCATCGCGGCGTGCAGCTGGCGCTCGGTGTCGGTGTCGAGCGCCGAAGTCGCCTCGTCGAGGATGACCACGCGCGGATTGGCCACGATCATGCGCGCAATGGCCAGCCGCTGGCGCTGCCCACCCGACAGACGCACGCCCTGCCGGCCCACCGTGGTCTCCAGCCCCTGCGGCAGAGCGGCGATGATGTCCTTCAATTGCGCGATTTCCAGCGCCTGCCACAGCGCGGCATCGACCACCTCGCGGCCCAGCGTGAGGTTGGCGCGCACGCTATCGTTGAACAGCACCGCATGCTGCAGCACCACGCCCACGTTCTCGCGCACCGTCTCCCAGCCGATTTCCGTCACCGGCACGCCGCCGTAAAGAATGCGCCCCGATTTCACCGGATAAAGTCCCAGCAAAGCCTGCACCAGGGTCGACTTGCCTCCCCCCGAGGCCCCGACCAGCGCCACTTTCTCGCCCGGCCGAATGACAAGGCTCACGTCATCCAGCACCGTCTCGCCGCCGTCTTCGTAGGCAAAGCTCAGTTGCTCCAGCGCAATCCCCACCGTGGACCGCCCGGCAAAGGGATCGCGTGACGCCGGGTGCGCCGGCTCATCCTTCATCCCCAGCAGCGCGTTGATCCGCCCCAGCGCACCCTGGGCCGCATACCAGGCGTATTGCAGGTTCACCAGTTCCTGCACCGGCGTCATCATGAACCAGAGATAGCCAAACACCGCCAGCATCTCGCCGATGGAGAGATCAGAAAACACCACCATCAGCATCGCCACCGCCCGGAACACATCGAAGCCCGCCAGGAAAATGAAGAACGCCACGCGGCTCATGGCGTCGGACTTCCACGCGAACGCCGCCGCATGGGTCCGGATGTCCCCAGCCCGTTCGCGCACCCGCGCCAGATAATGCTTTTCCCGGTTCATCGCGCGGATCTGGGTGAGCGCGTCGAGCGTTTCCGCCAGCGCGTCCTGAAACACCTCGAACGCGCGGTTCTCGCGCCGCTTCATGTCCTTCACCCGCTTGCCCAGCAAGGTAGAGAACAGAATCACCGGAGGATTCAGCAGCAAGATGACCAGCGCCAGCTGCCAGTGCATCCAGAACAGCACAGCCGCCACGCCAACCAAGGTGAGCACCGACACCACAAAGCCCGAAATCGACGCGCCGAGAAACGTGTCGATGGCATTGAGGTCGGTCACGAAATGCGACGTCACCCGGCCCGCGCCCACGGTTTCGAACTCCGACAGGGCAATCCGCGAAAGCCGGTTCAGCATCCGGCCCCGGATGCGGTACACCACATCTTTCGCCAGCAACGAGAAAGTACGGCTCTGCCATACATTGAGCAGAATCGACGCCAGCCGCAGGAACAGGGTCAGCAGCAGCGCCGTCGCGATGAACAGCACCGGCCCATGCCAAGCCGTCGGCGTGGCGGCGGCAATCCATGCCACAAAGCGACCCGGGTGGCCAAGCAGAACCTCGTCCACCATCAACGGCAGCAAGAGCGGCACGGGCACCGCCGCGATCACGGCCAGTATCGCCACGAAATTGGCCTGCAACAGACGACGTCGATGGCTGCGGATATCTGCCGCGATGGCCTGCCAGGTCAACATGGGACGGCCGGACTCACAAATGAGAATGCGAAGCAACCAGCATACCGCGTCAACTCACTTTCCAATACAGAACGAACCGAAAATTTCGCCCAGCAGGTCATCGGCGCTGAATGCGCCGGTGATTTCGCCCAGCGCCGCCTGCGCCAGGCGCAGTTCCTCGGCAAAAAGTTCGAGCTGCGACGCGGCGGCGCGGCCTGCCTCAAGGTGCTGCGCTGCACGCGACAGCGCATGCAGGTGACGGGCGCGGGCGATGAAGCGGCCCTCGCCTGCGATCTGCCAGCCCGCTGCGTGCAGCAGGCGCTCGCGCAAGGCATCCACGCCCGCGCCGGTTCGGGCCGATAACCAGATTTCATCGCCTTCAACGCGCGCGGGTTCGCCGGTGACGTCGATCTTGTTGTGCAGCGTCAGGCGCGGAATGGCCGGCACGCGTTCAAGTATGGCCGCCTCTTCCCGGCCCACACCGTGCGCCGCATCGACCAGCAGCAACACCACATCGGCACGCCCGATGGCCTCCCAGGTGCGGGCGATGCCGATCTTCTCCACCGCGTCTTCCGTTTCGCGCAGGCCCGCCGTATCCACAATATGCAGCGGCACGCCGCGGATCTGGATGAGCTCGCGCACGGTGTCGCGCGTAGTCCCCGCAACGTCGGTGACGATCGCCGCCTCGAACCCGGCCAGGCGGTTGAGCAGACTGGATTTACCCACATTGGGCTGACCCACCAGCACCACCGTCAGGCCCTCGCGCAGCAATGCGCCCTGTTTCGCCTGCGCGCGCACCGCCGCCAGTGCGGCATCGAGCCGGTCCAGCTGGCCGCAGGCGTCGGCTACCTGCAGAAAATCAATGTCTTCTTCCGGAAAATCCAGCGTCGCCTCCACCAACACACGCAGGCGGATCAGGCCGTCGAGCAATTCGTTCACCCGGGCCGAAAACGCGCCCGACAGCGAGCGCATCGCCGAGCGGGCGGCTTCGGCCGACGCGGCCTCGATCAGGTCGGCCACGGCTTCGGCCTGAGCCAGATCCAGCTTGCCGTTGAGGAAGGCTCGCCGCGAAAACTCCCCCGGCTCGGCCAGCCTGGCGCCCAGCGCCAGGCAGCGCTGCAGGATCAGGTCGAGCACCACCGGGCCGCCGTGGCCCTGGAGTTCGAGTACGGAATCCCCCGTGAACGAGTGGGGTGCGGGGAAATACAGCGCAATGCCCGCATCGAGCGCACAGCCATCTGCATCGAGAAAATCGGTATAGGTGGCGTGACGCGCCGCCGGTAGCCGGCCCAGAAGCGCACTGCCCAGGCGCGCGATGTCGGCATCAGCGCCCGACACCCGCACCACGCCCACGCCACCGCGCCCGGGCGCGGTGGCGATGGCGGCAATGCACTCAGATTTTCTTGCCGATGGGGGTGGCACTTTCAACCTGGCGGTTGATTGCCCACTGCTGCGCAATCGAAAGGATGTTGTTCACCACCCAGTACAGCACCAGACCGGCTGGGAAGAAGACGAACATCACAGTAAACGCCACCGGCATGATCATCATGATCTTCGCCTGCAACGGGTCCATCGGCTGCGGGTTCAACTTCACCTGCAGGATCGAGGTGATGCCCATGACGACCGGCAGGATGAAATACGGGTCCGGCGCGGTCAGATCGGTGATCCAGCCCAGCCACGGCGCGCCGCGCATTTCCACCGCTGCCAGCAGCACCCAGTAAAGCGCAATGAAGACCGGGATCTGGATCAGGATAGGCAAACAGCCGCCCAGCGGATTGATCTTCTCGGTCTTGTACATCTCGGCCATCGCCTGGTGCAGCTTGGCGCGATCGTCGCCGTAGGTTTCCTTCAGGCGCTGCAGGCGCGGCGTCAGGGTGCGCATCTTCGCCATCGATTTATACCCGGCGGCAGACAGCGGATACAACGCCAGCTTGATCAGGAGAGTGAGAATGATGATCGCCCAGCCCCAGTTGCCGACAATGCGCTCGATCTTTTCCAGCGACCAGAAGATCGGGTACGCCAGCGGTGTCAGCCAGCCGTAGTCTCGCGTGAGATCGAGCCCCGGCGCGGTCTTTTCCAGCAGGGCCTGGATCTGCGGGCCGGCATAGAGGGGCACGGTGAAGGTCTTTTCCTGGCCGGGGGCCAGTACGCCTTCGCCCAGAATAAGACCGGACGAATACAGGTCGTCGCCCAGATTCTTGGCAAAGAATTCACGCTTGACATTGCCCTGCGGCAACCAGGCCGACACGAAATGGTGTTGCACCATGCCGGCCCAGCCGTTGTTCGCCACCTTGTCGAAATCAGCCTTGCCATCGGCAATGTGCTTGAAAGTCACCTTCT
>JAIWOL010000017.1 GCA_020216925.1 Thiobacillus sp.
GGAACTTCTTGGCCTCGGTATAGAAAGCCGGGCCGGTATAGGTGTAGAGGAAGAAAGATTCCCCACGCGGGGCCTGGCCATGACGGACGAACTGGTAATAAGGTGCGAGCTCCAGCGGCTGCGTGCCGCGGTTGATCACCCGGGTACGCACGCCGATTTCGTAGCTGCCGCGCTTGAAAATATAGGTTTTTTCCACCTGCACGCCGGTGCCCGGGTCGGTCCAGGTCATCGGCACCTCGACTTGCCCGGCACCCGCTGCCAGACGGTAGACGCCGGGTGTCAGCGCATACACGCTGCGGTGCGTCGGCAGATTCTTGCCCACCAGACCGCTCTGTGCCACGTAAGGACGGGCCTGACTGTCTTCGAACAACGTAAAGACGTCCTGCTTGTTGTCGGTTTCGCGGTATTTCAGCAGTTGCAGCTCGCGCAGGTCGCCCCCATTGGCGTCGAGCGTGGCGCGCATCACATCCGTTTGCACCACTGCGCGGGCCCCCTTGGCAAACCCCGCCTGGGGCGGCGTTGCCGACACATTCAGTGTCTGGCTGGGCGCGGGCGCCGTTTCTGCCGCCGGCGCCGACTGGGTTGCAGCCGGCGCCGCTGGCTGCGGCGCATGCCTGGCCTGCCAGGATTCCCACAGCAAAAGCAGCGAGAAAGAAAAAACGATGAAAAGTATCAGCCGCTGGTTATCCATGGGACGCCTGAGTAGTGGATATCGTGGCCAATTCTGGCCAGGTCTCGCGGGCACGGCGGCCGGCGCGGTACAGCGCCGATGCCAGTGCCTGCACTTCCTTGCCCGGAGCCGGCCTGGCGAGCAGCCTTACGACGAAATCGCAGGCAGGGAGTTCGGCAAAGCGCTGACGAAAACTCTCGCGGGCGCATCGCTTGACCCGGTTGCGGTCGACCGCGCGCGGCAGGATGCGCTTGCCCACGACCAGCCCGAGCCGGGGATGCCCCGACTGGTTGGGCCGGGCCATTACCAGATAGGCATCGGTGCGGGCGCGCTGGTTCTCGGCAAAAACCCGGTCGAACTCAGCCGGTTTTGTCAGGCGCGCGTCGCGAAAACGCACGCCCGACCCCAGGGTGGGACTCGCGCCGATCAGACCGCCAGACGCGCGCGCCCCTTGGCGCGGCGGGCGTTGATCACGGCGCGGCCGGCCTTCGTCTTCATGCGGGCGCGAAAACCGTGGGTGCGCTTGCGGCGAACGGTGGAGGGTTGATAAGTCCGTTTCATGATCGTCGATCCTCGTAAATACGCGGGTCTGCCCTGGGCCCGGCAGCGCCGGACACGGAAAAACGCGCAAAAAATCCGTTGAAAAACCGCGTATTAGACCCGTCCGCCCCGGTTGCTGTCAAGCTCGGCGAGCATCCCGCCCAGCCAACACCGGCAAGCAGCCTGTGGATAAGCTGGCCGATGCGGAGTAAGATTCGCGCTTACGCCAATGCCGTTTCCCGCCCCTATCCCCTCGACCATGGATGCCTTCTGGGACCTCTGCCAAGAGCGCTTTCGCGCCAGCCTGACCCAGCAGCAATTCAGCACCTGGATCAAGCCGCTGTTATTCGAGCACGCGGGGGAAAGCGACGTCCGCATTCTGGCGCCCAACCACTTTGTGATGGATTGGGTGCGCGAAAAATTCGCCGAACACATCGAAACCTGGGCACAGGAATTCCATGGCAAACCGGTCGCCGTGGAATATGCCCTCACCCGCAAACCGGTCGCGCCCCGCAACGGCCCGCCTGCATCCGCACCGACCGTCCAGGCACAGACGCCGCCGGGGTTGCCCGCCATTGGCGCGGGAATGCGGATCAACCCCGGTTTCAGCTTCGATAACTTCGTTTCCGGCCGTGCCAACCAGCTGGCGCGCGCTGCGGCGCTGCAAATTTCGGACAATCCCGGCATGGCCTACAACCCGCTGTTCGTCTATGGGGGCGTAGGGCTTGGAAAAACCCACCTGCTGCATGCCATCGGCAACACCGTACGGCAGAACAACCCGGATGCGCGCATCAACTACATTCACGCCAACGATTACGTCGATGATGTGGTCAAGGCCTATCTCAACAAGCAGTTCGACGACCTCAAGCGACGTTACATGTCGCTCGACCTGCTGCTGGTCGACGACATCCAGTTTCTCGCCAAGAAGGACCGCACGCAGGAAGAGTTCTTCTATGTGTTCAATTCGCTGATCGAGAACAAGAAACAGATCGTCATCACCTGCGACACCTTCCCCAAGGAAATCACCGGCCTCGACGACCGCCTGAAATCGCGTTTTGCCTGGGGACTCACGGTGGCCGTCGAGCCGCCCGAACTCGAAATGCGCGTCGCCATCCTGCTGGCCAAGGCCAAAGAAGACCAGGTCAAGCTCGATGAAACGGTGGCATTTTTCATCGCCAAGCAGGTGCGTTCCAATGTGCGCGAACTCGAAGGCGCGCTCAAGCGTGTCGTCGCGTTTTCCCGCTTCCACGAAAAACCCCTCACGCTGGACCTGGTAAAGGAAGCCCTGCGCGACCTGATCGCAGCATCATCGCGCATCGTTTCCATAGAAAACATCCAGAAAACCGTCGCCGACTATTACAAGATCAAGGTCGCCGACATGTTTTCCAAGAAACGCACGCGCAATCTTGCCCGGCCGCGACAAATCGCCATGGCGCTGGCCAAGGAGCTCACCAACCAGAGCCTGCCCGAAATCGGCGAATCCTTTGGTGGACGCGACCACACCACGGTCATCCATGCCTGCCGCAAAGTGGCGGAACTGCGTGAGACCGAAGCCGACATCGGGCGCGACTACCTGGTGTTACTGCAAACGCTGACAGGCTGAGGATGAAATGTGGACAAGCCACACACAATCGGTCCGGCAGAAAAAACCATCCCCATCCCTACCACTGGACGCAGTCTTTATCCACAAGGGGAAAATCAAGCAAGCTGCTGATTGGTAAAAATAAAAGCACTTACCCCCAATTTTTGGCGCCTCTGATTACGAATACCAGGAATATAAATGCTATTGATACAAAGCGAACGCAATGCCCTTCTCTCCGCGCTGTCGGCCGTGGTGGGCGTCGTTGAACGACGTCATACCCTTCCCATCCTGTCCAACCTGTTGCTGATGCAATCCGGCGGCAAGCTCACCCTGCTGGCCACCGATCTGGAGTTGCAGATCAGCACCCATCTCGACGCCCAGGCAGGCGAGGATTTCTCGATCACGATTGCCGCGCGCAAGCTCTTCGACATCGTGCGGGCCTTACCCGATGCTGCCCAGATCAGGCTCGACAGCAAGGACAGCCAAGTGGTGGTATCCGCCGGCAAGTCGCGCTTTACCCTGCAAACGCTGCCGGCTGCCGATTTCCCCCGCGTGGAAACCGGCGCCGGCCTGAGCGAAGCCATCCGGCTGCCGCAAAAGACGCTCAAGCGGCTGCTCCAGCTGGTTCAGTTTTCCATGGCCAGCCAGGACATCCGTTACTACCTGAACGGCATGCTGCTGGTGCTGGATGCCACCACGCTGCGCGTAGTGGCGACCGACGGCCACCGCCTGGCCTACGCCGAGACCGCGCTTGAAACCGCGGTCGAGGCACGCGAGGTCATCATTCCGCGCAAAACCGTACTCGAACTGTCCAAGTTGCTGGCCGACACCGACGATATGGCGGAACTGCGCATCGGGGCCAATCAGGTCACACTGACCCTGCCGGGCATCGAACTCGTCACCAAGGTGGTCGATGGCAAGTTTCCGGATTATCAGCGCGTCATCCCCGGCAGTCAGCCGCGCGTACTCAAGGCCAACCGCGTGCTGGTAACGCAGGCATTGCAACGCGCCGCGATCCTGTCGAACGAAAAATTCCGGGGGGTGCGTCTGGTCATGAGCGAGAACACCCTGGGTATCGTCTGCAACAACACCGAGCAGGAAGAAGCCGCCGACGAGATCGAGGTCGACTACCAGGGCGACCCTCTGGACGTCGGCTTCAACGTCACCTACCTGCTCGACGGCCTGTCGGCGGTCAACAGCGAAAACATCACCCTGTCGCTGGGCGACGCCAACAGCAGCATGCTGCTCACCAGCGAAGGCGAACCCGGCTTCAAATATGTGGTGATGCCGATGCGAATCTAATCCGCCAGGCAGCAACCGGACCATGCCAGCGCATGGCCACGGCGTACTCCATGCTCCCGCAATCACGATCAGGAAATCCATGAGCGACAAGCCCGAAAACACCAACGGCGGTTACGACGAAGACAGCATCCAGCAACTGGAAGGTCTGGAGGCAGTGCGCAAGCGCCCGGGCATGTACATCGGCGACACATCCGACGGCACCGGCTTGCATCACATGGTGTTCGAGGTGCTCGACAACGCCATCGACGAGGCGCTCGCCGGCTGGTGCGACGACATCAAGGTCATCATCCACCCCGACAACTCGATATCCATTTCCGACAATGGCCGGGGCATTCCGGTGGGCATCAAGTTCGACGACAAGCACGAACCCAAGCGCTCCGCTGCCGAGATCGTGATGACCGTGCTGCACGCTGGCGGCAAATTCAACCAGAACAGCTACAAGGTTTCGGGGGGGCTGCACGGCGTCGGCGTATCCTGCGTCAACGGCTTGTCGAAATGGCTGAAGCTGGTGGTAAGGCGCGATGGCAAGAAATACGGCCTCACCTTCAATCAGGGCAAAGTCGTCGATCGCGTGATCGACATCCAGAACGGCGTCGAAGTCTCACCCATGGCCGTGCTGGGCGACACGCAAAACCGCGGCACCGAAGTGCATTTCCTCGCCGACGAGGAAATCTTCGGCACGGTCGAATATCACTTCGACATCCTTGCCAAGCGCATCCGCGAACTTTCCTTCCTCAACAACGGCGTCAAGATCGAGCTCATCGACCAGCGCGACGGCAAGTCCGAGAATTTCGCGCATTCCGGCGGCGTGAAAGGGTTCGTCGAGTACATGAACCGCGTGAAGAGCGTGCTGCATCCCAAGATCTTCCACGCCATCGGCGAAAAGGACGGCATGACGATCGAAGTCGCCATGCAGTGGAACGACAGTTACTCCGAATCGGTACAGTGCTTCACCAACAACATCCCGCAGCGCGACGGTGGCACCCATCTCACCGGCCTGCGCATGGCGATGACGCGCGTGCTCAACAAGTACATCGAGGAAAACGAGCTGGCGAAAAAAGCCAAGGTCGAGACCACCGGCGACGACATGCGCGAAGGCCTCACCTGCGTGCTGTCGGTGAAAGTGCCCGAGCCCAAGTTCTCCAGCCAGACCAAGGACAAGCTCGTCTCATCCGAGGTGCAGCCCGTGGTGCAGGAAATCGTCGGCCAGAAGCTCGCCGAATTCCTGCTGGAAAACCCGACCGACGCCAAGCTCTTGTGCGGCAAGATCATCGAGGCCGCGCGCGCGCGCGAAGCCGCGCGCAAGGCGCGTGAGATCACCCGCCGCAAGGGCGTGATGGACGGCCTGGGTCTGCCCGGCAAACTGGCCGACTGCCAGGAAAAGGACCCGTCGCTGTGCGAAATCTACCTGGTCGAAGGCGACTCCGCCGGCGGCTCGGCCAAACAGGGCCGCGACCGCAAATTCCAGGCGATCCTGCCGTTGAAGGGCAAGATCCTCAACGTCGAACGCGCGCGTTTCGACAAGGTCATCGGCAGCCAGGAAATCGCCACGCTCATCACCGCGCTCGGCACCAGCATCGGCAAGGACGACTACAACCCCGACAAGCTGCGCTACCACCGCATCATCATCATGACCGACGCCGACGTCGACGGCGCCCATATCCGCACCCTGCTGCTCACCTTCTTCTACCGGCAGATGCCCGAGCTGGTCGAACGCGGACACGTCTATATCGCCCAGCCGCCGTTGTACAAGGTCAAGCACGGCCGGTCGGAGCGGTATATCAAGGACGAACACGCGCTGAAGGAACACCTCATGGCCGAGGCCATGAAAGAGGCAGAACTCACGCCCATGGAAGGCGCCCTGCCCATCGCCGGCGACACGCTCGAAGCGCTGGCGCGCGAATACTTTCTGGCCGAAGCCGTGTGCGACCGCCTGGCCCGTCTGCTACCCGACGACGTGTTGCAGGCGCTGATGAGAATCCCGCGCCTTTCCCTGGCCGACAGCAGTGCCGCCATGATGAGCGAAGCCAGCCTGGGGGCGGCGCTGGATGCGAACAAGTTTGAAATCGCCGCCGAATACCTCGCCGAAACCGACAGCCACCGCCTGCGCATCGTGCGCCACGCCCACGGCAACGCCCATGTCAGTTTTCTCGATGCCGATCTCCTCGATTCCGGCGACTACACCCAGCTCGTCAAGGTGGGCGATCTGCTGCGCGATCTGATCGGCCCGGGAGCGCGCGCCAAACGTGGCGAGAAGGAAGCCCCGGTTGCAAGCTTCCGCGAAGCCATGGACTGGTATCTCGGCGAAGTGAAACGCGGCATGAGCATCCAGCGCTACAAGGGCTTGGGCGAAATGAACCCCGAGCAGCTCTGGGAAACCACCATGGATCCCAAAGTACGCCGCCTCATGAAGGTGCAGATCGAAGACGCCATCGCCTCCGACCAGATATTCACCACGCTGATGGGGGATGAAGTCGAGCCGCGCCGGAATTTCATCGAGACCAACGCGCTAGGGGTGCGGAATCTGGATGTGTGAAACCGGGCGGCGACGCAAGCAAACAAAATAGAGTCAATAGCTGCCCAAGTAGCGGTTAGGGAATATCCGGCCACGTGGTTCTTTCCATCTCCGGGGGATTGCCTGGTGTCATGGCATATCGACGGAAGCGCGCTTAGCGCAAGAACGTCGGGAGCGGCGCCTGCGCGCAACAGGGGGGCTACCAATTCGCGGCATAGAACGTCATCGATTCGCGACCTCGGCGCCATATCGCTTCCCTCTGGTTGACAGCCAGCCACCACGTCTGTGACCCGGGGTGGGGACGCTTCATCGCAAAGCCGGATGCTTGAAGCAGCGCAAGGCACCAAGCAGGCTCCGGGTCCCTCACCGATTCATAGACGATCGCGCCTATGCCGGCCGCTCGACTCACGCGGGCTAAGGCCTGGGTGCCTGCGTAGTCAGCAGGGTGGGCCCACACTGCCCTGTCCTGATCGAAAGGCGGCTGGCGCAGATCGATCGCCGTTGTGCCGACATCCACGCTGAATGCCGTATGGGCCACGGGCTCAACCCGGTCGAGCTCAACCGCGTCCTTCAGGAATCGCCAGCGCCAGTATCCCAGTTCCGCCCCCGCCGTCCTCACCGATTCGGCGCCGTAATAGACGCCGGGATCGGTATCGGCCCGGAAACGCGAACCGTGGCGACGTGGATCGTAGCGGAAAGGCGTCGCCAGCAAGTAGTCGAGATCGTCGATACCCACCGGCAGAGGAGGTTTGCTGTCTTCGAGCAAGCTCTCCAGGACGTCCTGCTCGTCTTTGGAGTCGACGATCTTCATGGTCGATGCAATGTGCTGCGCCTCGACCATGCGCCAGATCGTCTTCCGGAGGACAGACGCCTCAGACGAGACCGCGTGAGGCGTCCAGATAGTGGACAACCCGCACCAACCCTTCCGTGTTGGTGATCAATTCGACCGGGCGGCCGTTCAATGCCTGGTTCTGGCTACGCAGCCACTTCTGTGCGGTTTCCTCGTTGCCGACGATAGAGTCGAGGGACCGAAACACGCGCACGAACAAAAGAGCGAAATCCCATTCCTTACGGCCCTGATCCAGGACGTACCTGCCGTCGTAGATGCGCGTCACGGTCGAGGGGCTGACGCCAATAATCTTCGCCAGAAGCGCCCTGGACAGGCCCAGGCGATCCGCTGCCCGGGTCACCGCCTTTCCGAGTACGACGCCAGGTTCCGGCTTGTGTCCGGACTGTATCGCAGCAATCATATTCCAGCCTTTCCGTGTCTACAGAAAGAATAGGCTATGTTTATTGCCGCAGCAAGCGTTTTCTGCCCACCGAAAAGCACAGGGGGACACAGCGCACAATGTGGTGGTTCAATTCTTGCGGGTTTCGGTCGGCAGGCCGGCTTCCTTCCATTCCGGGAAGCCGCCCCGGAACCAGTACACATTCTTGTAGCCGGCATTGATGGCCATGACCGCGGACTTGTAGCCGCGCCAGCAGATGGTGCCGTCGCAGTAGACGATGAAGGGAGCGTTTTTGTCCTTGGGCAGGCGGTTCATGGCCCATTGGTCGTCAGCCGCTTCAAACCCCACTTCCTTGGCGCTGCCTTCCTTGTATGTGACCGAACGTGCCCCGGGAATGTGGGCTTTTTCATACTCTTCTTCCACGCGCACGTCGAATATGGGGATCCCCTTGGCCAGCAGATCCCGCACTTCTGCGGCGACGACGACCTTTGCCCCCGGCAGGCTGGTGGGAGTGGTGTTGAGCATGGAGGCCACGCCCTTGAAATCGGCTTTGCTGGCGCTGGCCATGGCCAGGTTGAGACTGTTTTTCTGCAGCCCGGCGCTGAGCTTTTGCTGTGCGGCGGCGGGAACGGTTTCCGACTGTACGGTCAGGGCGCGCAACGGCACGGCGGCGCTGGTGAGAACGATGCGCCCGCCGTTGGCGGCAGTCCAGGTTTTGGCTTCTTCGGCCGAGGCCACGGCCAGGTCGTAGCGGCCGAGTTTCAGGCCATACAGCGGGGCTTCGGCCATGCGGTGAAACTTCACTTCGGCAAAGTCGCTCTTGGACAGCCCCCGGCTGTTGATCTCGCTGCGGGCAATCCCGCCCATGAGCGATTCGTAGTCCGGCACGCCCAGACGCGCGCCGGATTGGGCGGTCAGCGCGCCCTTGTATTGTGGGCCGGCCACGAAGGCGGCGGCGGTGGTGGCGGTGGATTTGATCACCGGCTCGAACTTGAATTTGCTGACGTTGGCGATGATCTGTGCCGGGCCAAAGATCATGTCCAGCGTGCCGTTCTTGGCGTGTTTGATGGCGGCGAAACCCCGAGTGTAGTACTGCACCCGGACGGGTTGGCCGACGGCGCGCTCGATTTCCCCGACAAAGGCGCGGTAGCGCTGGGTGGTCGACGAATCGGCAAGCGATTCATTCTGGTCGAGCACAATACCCAGGGTGAGCGGCGCGGCTTGCGCCAGTGCCGAAACCAGAAGCAGGGGAATGAGGGCGAGTCGTCTCACGATGTTGTCTCCAGACAGAACGTCAGTGATATCGGCGTGCCAGCGGGAAAATTTACGTTTCTCCGACGATCGGCGGGTGGGCTGTTGCGCGCCAGTCCTGCAGCACGCTGCGCAGCCGGGCTTCGTCCACCGGCAGAGTGAGCGCGGCGTCAATGCGCAGGCGGCCGGCCACTTTGTCGAGCACGGCCTGGTGCGCGGGTTCATAGAACACGAGGATGCGAGTGTCGAGCGAGGCCTGCGCGGTGGCCAGCAGCGATTCGAGATTGGACAGACGGTCGCGGAAGTCGGCCTGGTGGAAAAAATCGGCCACGATCACGGCGGGCGGGGTCTTGCGCACGAGTGCAATCGCCTTGCGCTCCGACCATTCGCTCGCCACGGCATAGCCCAGTTCCTGATACAGCTTCTTGAAGCCGGCCGTGCCGATGAAGGCATTGACCATGAGCAGCGCAGGCGCGCTCATGCCGCAGGTTTTTTGGCCGAGGCTTTCCTGGCGGCCGGCTGTTTCGCTGCCGGCTTTTTGCCAGCGGATTTGCCGGCCGTCGCGGCGGCCTGGGTTTTTTCCTTGGCGACCGGTTTGGCCGCGGCTTTTCTCGCGGGTTTCTTGGCCGGGCCCTTGGCGGCCCGCGCTGCGATGAGTTCCAGCGCCTCCTCAAGCGTCACCGCTTCGGGCGAGGTGTCCTTGGGCAGGGTGGCGTTGACCGAGCCGTGCTTCACGTAGGGGCCGTAACGGCCTTCGTGAACCGTCACGTCCTTGCCGTCGTGCGGGTGCTTGCCCAGCGTGCGCAGGGCGGCGGCGCCGGCGCCGCGCGGGGCGCGTTCCATTGCCAGCACTTCGAGCGCGCGCGGCAGGTCGATTTCGTAGACGCTGTCGGTCTTGGGAATGGATTTGA
>JAIWOL010000143.1 GCA_020216925.1 Thiobacillus sp.
ACTTGCCGTCGTGCAGCAGATAGGGGCCGAAGCGGCCGTTGTTGGCGACGATGGGCAGCCCGGTAACCGGATGGTGGCCAACTTCGCGCGGCAGCGACAGGAATTTGAGCGCCAGTTCCAGCGTGGCCTGGTCAAGCGGAATCTCCTTGGGCCATGAAGCACGGCGCGGTTTGGGCGCTTTCTTGTCTTCGGGCATGTCGCCAATCTGCACATAGGGGCCGAAGCGGCCAACCAGCAGTTTCACGTCCAGCCCGCTGGCCGGGTCCTTGCCCAGCACCGGGTCGCGTTCCACTGCGCCGGCGTGGATCGGCCGGGTGTAGTCGCATTCGGGGTAACCCGAGCAGCCGATGAAGAGCCCGCGCTTGGAAGCCTGCATGAAGAGCGGTTTGCCGCACTTGGGACAGGGCTCCATGATCGGACAGCCGCGTTCGACTTCCTGCTTGGCTTTCAGCTCGCTGTCGAAATCCTTCCAGAATTCGCCCAGCAGTTGCGCCCACCGACGCTTGCCGTTGGAGACGTCGTCCAGCTTGTCCTCGAGCCTGGCGGTGAAATCGTAGTCGACATAGTGCTCGAAATGCCGGGTGAGGAAGCAGTTGACCAGCCGGCCGACGTCGGTGGGCTGGAAGCGCTTTTTTTCCAGCAGCACGTATTCGCGGTCCTGCAGGGTGGAAATGATGCTGGCGTAGGTGGAAGGCCGGCCGATGCCGTATTCCTCCAAGGCCTTCACCAGACTCGCTTCGGTATAGCGCGGCGGCGGCTGGGTGAAGTGCTGTTCGCCGTAGAGCTTGTCCACCGGCAGGACTTCGTTTTCCACCAGCGCCGGGAGTTTGGATTCCGTCTCGTCCTCGTCGTCCTGATAAACCGCCAGGAAGCCGGCGAAGGCGAGCGTCTGGCCGGTGGCGCGGAAGGTGCCGTCGCCCACGGCGATGTCGGCGGCGACGGTGTCGAACTGCGCCGGCGTCATCTGGCAGGCGACGGTGCGTTTCCAGATCAGCTCGTACAGCCGGGCCTGGTCGACAGTGAGGCGATGGCGCACGGCGTCCGGTGTGCGCGCGACGGCGGTCGGGCGGACGGCTTCGTGCGCCTCTTGCGCGTTCTTGGTCTTGGCCTTGTAGGCGATAGCCGACGGCGGCAGATACTCCTTGCTGAAGGTCTCGCCGATCCACGCCCGGATGTCGGCGATCGCCTCGTTGGCAAGGTTCACCGAGTCGGTCCGCATGTAGGTGATGAGGCCGACCGGGCCTTCGCCGAGGTCGATGCCTTCGTACAGCTGCTGAGCGGTGCGCATCACGCGGTCGGTCGTCATGCCGAGCTGGCGTACGCCTGCCTGTTGCAGCGTGGAGGTGGTGAACGGCGCGCCGGGATGGCGGGCGCGGCGTTTCTTCTCGATGCGCATGACGCGCGCTTCACGCTTGGCCAGCATCGCCAGCCACTCGTTGCTGCGCGCTTCGTGCTCGACTGTGAACTGTTCGACCTTTTCGCCGCGAAAATGCGTGAGTTTGGCGGTAAACGGCGTCTCGTCCTTGTGCGTGTCGAGATGCAGCGTCCAGTATTCGCGCGGCTGAAAGGCTTCGATCTCTTCCTCGCGCTCGACGATCATGCGCAGCGCGGGCGATTGCACGCGGCCGGCCGAGAGTCCGGGGCTGATCTTTTTCCACAACAGCGGCGACAGGTTGAAGCCGACCAGGTAATCGAGCGCACGGCGCGCCTGCTGCGCGTCGACGAGATCGGTTGCGATTTCGCGCGGGTGGCGCACCGCGTCCTGGATCGCCGACTCGGTGATTTCGTAAAAGGCGACGCGCCGCATCGGCGTCTTGACCTTCTTTTCCTTGAGAATTTCGCTGATGTGCCAGGAAATCGCCTCGCCTTCGCGGTCCGGGTCGGTGGCGAGCAATACTTCGTCGGCTTTCCTGGCGGCCTTGACGATGGCGTCGACGTGCTTCGCGTTGCGCTCGATGATCTGATACTTCATCGCGAAAGTTTCGGTATCGACCGCGCCGGTCTTGGGTTCCAGATCGCGCACGTGGCCGTAGCTGGCGAGGATGTCGTACTCCGCGCCCAGATACTTTTTCAGCGATTTTGATTTCGAGGGCGACTCGACGATGACGAGTTTGGACATGGCTAGTTTTTGATGGGGCGGCCAGGGGTCAATGCAGACGGCCGGGCTCGTGGTTCAGCAGCATGTCTTCGAGGTGCGTGAAATGTTCGATCACCCCCCGGCTCCACAGCACGATCAGCGTCATCCAGCGCACGTGTTCGGGTTCGATGTCCTCGCCCGCCAACGCCATCAGGCCTGAAATGACCCATTCGCGCGATTCGGGGTCGAGAATCTGCGCGGCCTCCAGCCAGGCCAGCTCCTGCAGGCACGCCGGGCTCAGGCGCTCGGTTTCTTCCGGCGCGTAGTGGCGGTAATGGGCCTGCGCCAGGTCGGGATGGGTGGCGCTGTCGGACAGGTTGGAAAACCAGTCGAGCGCGGCGTGAATGTCGGCTTCTTCGAAACCGGCAGCAAACAGGCGCTTTTCCAGCGCGTCGCGGTCGGGAGCCAGTTCCGCCATGCGGAAGCTTTCGTAGAGGTAAACCAGAATGTCGAGCATGATTTCAATGGATTTTTTGGTAGCGCCCGCCGGGCAAGGATGCAATGTGCCCTTCCAGTTCAAGCGTCAACAGCTTCGCTGAAAGCGTATCCAGCGTCAACCCGGTTCGTTCGGCCAGGGCGTCGAGCGTGGTCGGCGCGCCATCGAACGCGCTTAGGACAGGGTCGGCGGGGGAGCGGGCGCTTGCCTCGGCAAACTGTGGCGAAGCCAGCCGGGTCGCCCACGCCAGTTCGTCGAGGATGTCGGCGGCCGATTCCACCAGCTTGGCCCCCTGCTTGATGAGGGCGTGGCAGCCCCGCGACAGGGGCGAATGGATGGAGCCGGGGATGGCGAACACTTCGCGTCCCTGATCGGTAGCGACGCGGGCGGTTATGAGCGAGCCGCTGTCGGGCGCCGCCTCGACCACCAGCACCCCTCGGCTCAACCCGCTGATGATGCGGTTGCGGCGCGGGAAATGGCCGGGCAAGGGCGCGGTGCCAAGCGGAAACTCCGATACGATCAGTCCGCGTTCGGCGAGCTGGTGGGCAAGCGCCTTGTTTGCGGCCGGGTAGACACGGTCGAGTCCGGTGCCGACGATGGCGACGCTCGAACCGGCCCCGGCAAGCCCGCCGCGATGCGCCGCCGCGTCGATTCCCGATGCCAGCCCGCTGACGATGGTGAGGCCGGCATCCGACAAGGCCCGGGCAAAGGCCTCGGCGTCGCGCACGCCCTGCGGCGTGGCGTTGCGGCTGCCGACGACGCCGAGGCCGGGCTGGTCCAGGAGATCGCGCCGTCCCTTGCAATAGAGCAGGGCGGGCGGGTCGGCAATTTCCAGCAGCGCTCCGGGATAGTCGGCGTCAGCCAGCGTCAGCAGACTGTTGCCGGGCTGGGCGAGCCAGGCGTGGGCGGCGGCGAGCTCGGTGGCGTCGGGCCCGGCTTGCAGCGCGTCGATCTGCGCTGTGGACAGGTGCTGGGCGAGCGCCCCGCGACCGGATGACAAAACGGCCTCCGGAGAACCGAAGGCCGTCAGCAGGTGCAGCAGGCTGGTGTTGCCGATGCCGGCTACCAGGCTCAGCCGCAGCCAGGCGTCGATGTCGGCATTGCTGCTCAAGGATTGCGGGCGGTGTCGAGCAAGTAGACCGGGCCGTCGGACTGCATGATCAGCGCGTAGGACACGCGGTCGAACACGCGGTAGACCATGATCAGACCACTGCGCGCATCCGGCAGCTTCACGCTGTCGTCGTCGTTGGCCGACAGACAGGTGGAGCGGAAGGCCTGCCGGGCCTCGACAACCTGGTCGTAGGTGACTTTGCCGGTTTCCTTCAGGCAGCGCACGTCGTTGTAGAGCCAGGCCGCGCCGCCGGGCACGCCGGATTTCTCGTTCACCCAGACCATTTTTTCTTTTTCGTCGCGGGACAGTTTCACGGCTTGGCCCTCGCGGTAGACCGCCAGCACATGGCCGGGCTCGAGGCCGTCGCGGCTGCCGCGATTGAGCACCACGGTCTGGTAGCGTCCGCTGTCCGACAGGCCGCCGTAGGCGGAGATGATGCGGGCATTGACCTTGGCTTCGGGGGCGCGCGGCAGGTATTCGAAGGTGGTGGTTTCGTCTGCGGCCACCAGCTTGTCTTTGGGCAGGATTTCCTGCGCCGACTGGGTGATGTGGATTTTCTGCGGCGCGCCGGCCACCGTGGTGCGGGCGTCGCCGAGGTATTCGACTTCGTAGCCGAGCAGTTCGCCGGTTTCCGGGTCCTTGAGGACTCTGCCCGGACGCAGCACGTTCCAGCGCGTGACGCCCGCCGGTCCGCCCGTTGCAAAGGCGTCGTCGCCGGCTCCCAGCACCACGCGCTCGGCGTTGGTGCCGAGGATGAAAGGTGCGCCGTCCATTGCGTCCTTGGCCACCACGCGCGGTTGCGCGAGGAAGGGATGGATCACGCGGATGGGAATGGTGGGGATGGCGTCGCCGCCGATTTCGCGGCTGCGCACGCCGGGAGAGAGTTTGACGTGGGCCATGCCGTGCTTGTTGCCCTTGACCAGCGACAGGCGCGGTTCCTTGCCGCTCTTGTCCAGCACGATCAGGTCGCCCGGATAGATCCAGTGCGGATCCTTGATCTGGTCGCGGTTGAGGTTCCAGATCTGCGGCCAGCGCCAGGGGTCCTTGAGGAACTTGCCGGAAATGTCCCAGAGGGTGTCGCCCTTGACCACGACGTAGCGGTCAGGCGCGTTGTCCTGAAGTTTCAGCGTATCGGCGAGGGCCGGGGCGGCCAGCACCAGGGCGAGAGAGGCAATGAGTTGACGCACGGGATAACCCTCCAGGATTGGGCGGACAGGCGCGAGCAGCGCCGCGTTTAGACCTTGTCTAATTTTGTGTTGAAAATATACTGTGCGCTTGGTTTACGGCGATATGCCCCCAACTATTTAGCGTTGTTCGCCCGGGCGCGCAGATTTTGCATCAAAGTGTGCCCCCAGCCTTTTCATTCGTAAAGCTTTTTTATGGCCAGACTCGAGATTCTGCATTACCCCGATGCACGCCTGCACACCGTTGCCAAGCCGGTGCAGGCGGTCGACGCGCGCATCCGCAAGCTGGTCGACGACATGGCCGAGACCATGTACGCCGCCCATGGCATCGGGCTGGCCGCCACCCAGGTGAACGTGCATGAACGCGTCATCGTCATCGACCTTTCGGAAACCCGGCAAGAACTGCGCGTATTCATCAACCCCGAACTGATCGCAAAAAGCGGCCTGGTCGAAGGCGAGGAAGGCTGTCTGTCGGTGCCGGGCATCTACGACCGGGTGACCCGTGCGGAACGGGTCACCGTGCGCGCGCTCGACCGCGACGGCAAAACGTTCGAACTGGAAGCCGACGGCCTCCTGGCCATCTGTATCCAGCACGAAATGGATCACCTGATGGGCAAGGTCTTCGTCGACTATCTCTCCGGCCTCAAGCGCGCGCGCATCAAGACCAAGCTCGCCAAGCAGGCGCGCGAACACCGGCCAGCCCCCGCGCCGTCCCGCGCGTCGCTCTAAGTGCGGCTGATCTTTGCCGGCACGCCGCCGTTTGCCGCTGCCGCGCTCGCCGCGCTCGCCGACGCCGGCCATGACATCCCGCTCGTTCTGACCCAGCCCGACCGTCCGGCGGGACGCGGCATGAAACTTGCGCCCAGCGCGGTCAAGCGCGAAGCGGAAACGCGCGGCCTGGACGTGGCCCAACCCGTCAGCCTCAAGACCGGCGAGGCACAAGCCCGGCTTCGTGACGCGCGCGCCGAGATCATGGTCGTCGCAGCCTACGGCCTCATCCTGCCGCAGGCCGTGCTCGACATGCCGCCGCGGGGCTGCCTCAACATCCATGCATCGCTCTTGCCGCGCTGGCGCGGCGCGGCGCCGATCCAGCGGGCGCTGCTGGCGGGCGACGCGGAAACCGGCATTACCATCATGCAGATGGATGCGGGCCTGGACACCGGCGCGATGCTGCTCAAAACCCGTATGCCGATCCGCGATACCGACACCGCCGGCAGCCTGCACGACCGCCTGATGGCGCAGGGCGCGAGCGCCATTGTCGAAGCGCTGTCGCGGCTGGACGAACTGGTGCCCGAATCACAGGCCCCGGATTTGGCCACCTACGCCGCCAAACTCAGCAAAGAAGAGGCCCGGCTCGACTGGGCCCGCCCGGCAACCGAGCTGGCGCGCGCGGTACGCGCTTACAACCCGGCGCCCGGTGCGTGGACGTTGTTTGCCGGCGCGCCGCTCAAACTCTGGTCTGCCCGCCCGGCCGGCCCCGACAGCCCGCGCGCCGAACCGGGTACGGTGCTGGCCGTGGGCGACGAACTGGTCGTGGCGACTGGCGAGGGCGGCTTGGCCGTCAGCGAGCTTCAGCCAGCCGGGGGCCGGCGCATGGCGGCGGCCGCATTCTGCGCCGGCCACATGCCGGCAGCAGGTGTGCGGCTCGGCTGATGGCGCGCGGGAGAAACTCCGTCCGCCCCGCTGACAGGCGGCCGATTCCGGCGTGTACGCAGCAGCAGCCTGGTTTCGAACGTCGCCGGCCACTTTGATGCGCGCCTTGCAAAAACTCGCCGCCGAGGCCGTGGCGGCCACACTGGCCGGTGCCGCTTTGCACCAGACCCTGCCGGCGGCGCTCGCCGGCATCGTCGTCCCTGCCGATCGCGGCGCCCTGCAGGACTGGGTGTATGGCGCGCTGCGCTGGCGCGGCCGGCTCGATTTCTGGCTCGATCGCCTGCTCGACAAACCGCTCACCGATCCCGCGCTGGGCGAGCTGCTGCGCATCGCGCTCTACCAGCTGGCGTTTACCCGCGCCAAGCCGTTCGCCGTGGTCAACGAAGCGGTGGCGACCGCAGGCAGCGGCTGGCGGCGCGGACTCGCCAACGCCGTCCTGCGCAATTTCCAGCGCCGCCGCAGCGAGCTCGACGCAGCCGCCCTGCAGGACGAAGGCGCGCGCTGGTCGCATCCGGCGTGGTGGATCGCCCGGCTCAAGCGCGCCTACCCTGGGCAATGGGAGGCGATCCTCGATGCCAGCCTCAGCCATCCGCCGTTCACGCTCAGGGTCAACGCCTGTCGCGGCAGCGTGGCGGAGTATCTGCGCGAACTCGCAGCCGCCGGCCTGGCCGCGCGTCAGACCGGCCCTGATGCCGTCTTGCTCGAACGCGCGGTGGCGGTGGGCAGGCTGCCGGGGTTTGCCGAGGGGCGTGTGTCGGTACAGGACGCCGGCGCGCAATACGCCGCGCGTCTGCTCGACGCCCGGCCCGGCATGCGGGTGCTCGACGCCTGCGCCGCGCCCGGCGGCAAGACCGGCCATCTGCTCGAACACCTCTGCGCCCGCAGCGGTCAGGACGCAGGCGGCGGGTCGGGCCTCGATCTGACCGCACTCGACGCCGACCCGGCGCGGCTGGCGCGGGTGAGCGAGAACCTCGGCCGCATCGGCCTGACGGCCCGGCTGCTGGCGGGCGACGCCGCCCAGCCCGCCGGCTGGTGGGACGGCAAGGCATACGACCGCATCCTGGCCGATGTGCCGTGTTCGGCCTCGGGCGTGGTGCGCCGCAATCCCGACATCAAATGGCTGCGGCGGCCGGAGGACATTGCGGGTTTTGCCCGCCAGCAGGCCGCGATTCTCGACGCGCTCTGGCCTCTGCTGGCCCCCGGTGGTACATTGCTCTACGCTACCTGTTCGATATTCCAGGAAGAAAACCATGATCAGGTTGCGGCGTTTCTTGCGCGTCACGCGGGCCACGCCGAAAAACGTTCGCTGCCTGAACCCCTGACCGACGGATCGCTCCTGCCCCATGCCGAGCACGATGGCTTTTACTACGCGCTGCTTGCCAAGCCTCTCTGAGGCGCTTCGCCGCCTGGCCGTCATCTGCCTGATGGGCGGCATGACGGCGCTGGCGCACGCCGGAGACGCCACCGAGATACGCAGCGCAACCGTGGTTGCCACTGCGCAGGGATACGAACTCGACGCTGACCTGCAGCTTGCGCTGAACCCTACCCTGGTCGATGCGCTGGAGCGCGGCGTGCACCTGCATTTCCTGCTCGAACTCAACATCAGCCGCCCGCGCGGCTGGTGGTGGTTCGACGAAAACATCGCCGCGCCCACGCGCAAGCTGCATCTGTATTACCACCTGCTGCTGCGCCGCTACGTCGTCGAAACCGGCTACACCACGCGCACCGTGGCCAGCCTTCCGGAAGCGCTGGGTCTGCTTGGCCGGGTGGACGACTGGCTGATACTCGAACGCGGTGCGCTCAAACCCGGCCAACGCTACGATGCCCGGCTGCGGCTGCGGCTCGATACCGCGCAGCTGCCCAAGACGCTCTCGATCGGTGCCGTGACCAGCGATAAATGGACGCTGGCCACGGCGTGGTACCGCTGGTCGTTCGAGGCCCCCAGCCTGCCCCCCCTGCCCTGATGCGCGGCGTCATCGTACTGGCCTTGGTGGTGGGGCTGCTGCTGCTGGCGCTGCTGTTCCACGCCAGCGGCGACAGCGCAGGATTTTCCGACAGCCTGCCCATGCTGTTTCTCGGCGGCAGCGTGCTGGGCGGCGTGCTGCTCGGGCTGCTCGGCTGGCGCATGTGGTGGCTGCAAAAACGCATCCGGCGCGGCGTGTTCGGGGCCAAGCTCACGCTCAGGCTGCTGCTCATGTTCGGCGTCGTCGCCCTGCTGCCGGTGCTGGTGGTGTATGGCGCGTCGGTCTTTTTCCTCAATCGTTCCATCGAAACCTGGTTCGATGTGCGGGTCGACAACGCGCTGGCCTCGGGGGTGAACCTCGGCCAGGCCGCGCTCGACGACCTGCTGCAGGACCTGAACAAGAAAGCCCAGCGCATCGCCCTGAACCTGTCGGACCAGGGCACGGGCTCGATTATCACGTCGCTGTCGACGTTGCGCGAACAGAGCACCGTACAGGAACTCACCCTGTTCGACGAACGCGGCGGCGTGGTCGCCCACGTCGGCGGCGAACGCGCCACCCTGCTGCCCATGCTGCCCGAGCGCACGCTGCTCTGGCAGGTACGCCAGCAGCAGCCCTACAGCAGCATCGAGGAAGCGGGCGACCGGGGACTGGTGATGCGCGTGCTGGTGCCGGTCTACACCGTGTCCTTCAGCGGCGAGACGCGGGTGCTGCAACTCGTCCAGCCGGTGCCCGCCAGCCTTGCACGCGATGCGCAGGCGGTGCAGGAGGCCTATCGCGAATACCAGCAGATCTCGCTGTCTCGACAGGGCCTCAAACGCATCTATGGCGCGGCGCTGACCCTGACCCTGCTGCTGGCCCTGCTGCTCACCTTTGTCATCGCCTACCTGCTGTCCGACCGCCTGGGCGCGCCCTTGCGCACGCTGGCGCGCGGCACCCGGGCGGTGGCAAAGGGCGACTTTTCGCAGATGCCCTCGGTGGCCAGCCGAGACGAACTCGGCGTGCTGATCCAGTCGTTCAACCGCATGACACGCCAGCTTTCAGAAGCGCGCGAGGAAGTGGCGCAGAACCACCAGGAAACCGAACAGGCCAAGGCCTTTCTCGAACGCGTGCTGGCCAACCTCTCGTCGGGCGTGGTGGTGCTCGACGAGAACCAGCGCATCCGCACCGCCAACAGCGCCGCCGCACAGATTCTCGGCGTGGCCGTGGCCGACCTGGAAGGCCGCCTGCTCACTGCACTGGGCTTGCCCGAGAGCCCGCTGCGCGCATTCGGCGAGACCGTTTCGAGGCGCTTTGCCGAGCAACCCGGCGAGTGGAGCCTGCAGCTCGACTACACCGAGCACGGCGACAAGCAGACCCTGCTGCTGCGCGGCACGCATCTGCCGGCCGGTGTCGAGCGTGGCTACGTGCTGGTGTTCGACGACATGACCAAGCTCATCGACGCCGAACGCAACGCAGCCTGGAGCGAAGTGGCGCGCCGCCTGGCGCACGAGATCAAAAACCCGCTCACGCCCATCCAGCTCTCGGCCGAGCGCATCGCCCGCAAGCTGGGCGGCAAGCTGGAGCCGCCTGACGCCGAATTCCTCGACCGCGCCACGCAGACCATCGTCAACCAGGTGGCTGCCATGAAGAGCATGGTCGATGCCTTTGCCGGTTACGCGCGGATGCCGCGCGCCAAGCTCGCGCCGCTCGACCTCAACGCGCTGGTGCGGGAAATTCTCACCCTCTACGACTGCAAATCCCTGGGGCTGCAACTGCATCTCGATCCCGCGCTGCCGCCGGTCGTCGGCGATTCCACATTATTGCGACAGGTGATTCATAATCTGTTGCAGAATGCGCAGGATGCGCTGGTCGATCATGCCGCGCCGCGCGTCGAAATAAGCACCAGCCTGAACGCGGATGTGGTGTGTCTGGCGGTAAACGACAACGGCGGCGGGTTTCCGGAGCACCTGATGGCGCGGCTGTTCGAGCCCTACGCGACGACCAAGGCCAAGGGCACCGGACTGGGACTTGCCATTGTCAAAAAAATCGTGGAAGAGCATCAGGGCAAAATACAGATCGAGAACCTGAAGACGGGCGGCGCGGCAATCCGCATTGCGCTGCCGGTCCACCGGGCAAACGGGGAGCAGACGTGAGCGGGCATATTCTCGTCGTTGACGACGAAGTGGGTATACGCGAATTGCTGTCGGAAATCCTCACCGACGAGGGCTACGACGTGCACCTTGCAGAAAACGCCGAGGCGGCGCGCGCCTTTCGCGCCCAGCGCCGCCCCGATCTCGTCCTGCTGGACATCTGGATGCCGGACACCGACGGCGTTACCCTGCTCAAGGAATGGGGAAGCAGCGGTCAGCTCACCATGCCGGTGGTGATGATGTCCGGCCACGGCACCATCGATACCGCGGTCGAAGCGACCAAGCTCGGCGCGGTCGACTTTCTCGAAAAACCCGTTGCGCTGGCCAAGCTCATCGACGCGGTCAGCAAGGCCATCAAGCGCGGCCTGGCCCCGCCCCTCCGGTTGCCGGGCATGGATCTGACGGGGCTGGGCCGCAGCCCGCAGGTGCTCGAACTGAAAAAGCGTCTCACCCAGATTGCCGGCAATACCACGCCGGTGTTGCTTTTGGGCGAGCCGGGCAGCGGGTTCGAAATCTGCGCGCGTTTTCTGCACCAGCCGGCCAGCACCTGGGTGGAGATCAAGGACCGCGCGCGTCTGGTATCCGATCCGCTGGGCTTCGTCGACGGCCTGGGCAGCGGCACACTGTTCCTGCCCGATGTGTGTGACCTCGCCAAGCTCGAACAGAAAGGACTGTCCCTCCTGCTCGACCGCATCGAAGGCAGCGGCGCGCGGCTGGTCTGCTCCAGCGGCAAAAACCTCGACGCGATGGTGGCGGCAGGCGAATTCGACAACCGCCTCTATTACCGGCTGTCCAGTATCGCCATCGAAGTGCCGCCCTTGCGCGACCATCGCGAAGACGTGCCCGACATCGCCAGCTTCATGCTCACCCAGCTGATCGAGGCCGGCGAGTGCCCGGTACGCCGCTTGACCACGCCCGCCATGAACCAGCTGCGCAACTTCGACTGGCCCGGCAACCTGCCGCAGCTCAACAACGTGGTGCGCACGCTGGCGGTCACCGCGCTGTCGGGCGAAATCGACGCTGCCGATGTCAACCGCGTGCTCGCCCCGATGAAGCAGGGCGCGCCCGCCGTTGCCCACGGCATTCCGCTCGATATTCCGCTGCGCGAGGCCCGCGATGCATTCGAGCGCATGTACTTCGAGCATCTCATCCAGCAGGAAGGCGGCAGCATGACCCGGGTGGCCGACAAATCCGGGCTCGAACGCACGCACCTCTACCGCAAGCTCAAGCAACTCAACATTCGCCATGGCCGCCGGCTCGACGAAGATCTCTGATCCTGCGAACGGGCCGCGCCGCCTGTGGACCGACACTTACCGTCCATGAAAATCATCATTCTCGGAGCCGGCCAGGTGGGGGCCAACCTCGCCGAAAGCCTGGTCGCCGAAAATAACGACATCACGGTCATCGACCTCGATCTTGCGCGGCTGGGGCTGCTGCAGGACCGGTTCGATCTGCGAACCCTGCGCGGCCATGCCGCCCACCCCTCGATCCTGCGCATGGCCGGCGCGGCAGACGCCGACATGCTGGTGGCGGTGACGCAGAGCGACGAAACCAACCTGGTGGCCTGCCGTCTCGCCGCCACGCTGTTCAACGTGCCCACGCGCATCGCGCGGATACGCTCGACCGACTTTCTCGAAGCAGAAGGCGGCTTCCTCGCCGAACATTTCGGTGTTGACCACATCATCAGCCCCGAGCAGGAAGTGACCGAGACACTGCGCCGGCTGATCGAACACCCCGAGGCCCTGCAGGTGCTCGACTTTGCCGACGGCAAGGTGCGGCTGGTGGCGGTGCGCGCCTACCACGGCGGGCCGCTGGTCGGCCACGAGCTGCAGGATATCCGCCGCCACATGCCCGACGTCGATTGCCGGGTGGCCGCCATCTACCGGCGCGACCGCGGCATCGTGCCCAAGGGCATCACGGTCATCGAGCCTAACGACGAGGTGTTCTTCATCGCCGGACGCCGCGACATTCCTGCGGTGATGCGCGAACTGCGCAGCATGGAACGCCCGGTCAAGCGCGTGATGATCGCCGGCGGCGGCAACATCGGCCGCCGGCTTGCGGCGCGGCTGGAGCGCGACTACGAGGTGAAGCTCGTCGACCACAACAAGACGGTGACCAACCAGCTGGCCGAGAAACTCCATCGCACCCTGGTGCTCACCGGCGACGCCACCGACGAAGACCTGCTCGAACAGGAAAACATCGAGTCGATGGACGTGTTCTGCGCGCTCACCAACGACGACGAGGACAACATCATGTCGGCGCTGCTCGCCAAGCGCATGGGCGCGCACCGTGTGATCTCGTTGATCAACCGTTCGGCCTACGTGAACCTGGTGCAGGGCGGCGAAATCGACATTGCCATTTCGCCGGCGCAGGCCACCGTGGGCCCGCTGCTCTCCAAGATCCGCCGGGGCGACATGGCGGCCGTGCACTCGCTGCGCCGCGGCGCGGCCGAGGTGCTGGAAATCGTCGTCCATGGCGACTTCAAGACCTCCAAGGTGGTAGGCCGCCGCATCGGGGATATCGCCCTGCCCGACGGCGCGTCGATTGCTGCGGTGATACGCGGCGAAGACGTATTCATTGCCCACCACGACACCCTGATCGAGGCCGAAGACCACCTCGTCGTGTTCGCGCTCAACAAGCGCATCATTCCCAAGGTCGAAAAACTCTTCCAGGTCGGCTTCGGCTTCTTCTGACGCGCCCGCCATGCAGCGCCTGGCTCCCGTCGTACACGTCCTTGGCCTGGTCGTCCTGATTTTTTCCTTTGCCATGCTGGTGCCGCTGACCACGGCGCTGATCGGCCACGACGCGGCGCAGCATGCCTTCGACGAAGCCTTTCTCGTCACCCTGGGCATCGGGTCTGCACTGTGGGCCGGCGCGCGGCGCTGGCGGCGCGAACTGAAAACGCGCGACGGCTTCGTGCTGGTGCTGCTGGTATGGACCGGACTGCCGGCGGTGGCCACCCTGCCTTTCCTGATCTACGCGCCGGACATGAGCTTCACCGACGCGTATTTCGAAACCATGTCCGGCCTGTCCACCACCGGGGCCACGGTGATGCGCCACCTCGACGCCCTGCCGCCCTCGCTGAACCTGTGGCGGCACCTGCTCAACTGGCTGGGTGGCATGGGCATCATCGTGCTGGCGGTGGCCATCCTGCCCCTGCTGGGCATCGGGGGCCGCCAGCTGCTGAAGGCCGAACTGCCCGGGCCGATCAAGGACACCAAGCTTACCCCGCGCATCGCCGACACCGCCAAAATGTTGTGGGTTGTTTACGCCGCCATCACGCTTGCCTGCGTCCTGGCGCTGCGGCTGGCCGGCATGGACTGGTTCGACGCGGTCTGCCATGCGTTTGCGGCCCTGAGCCTGGGCGGATTTTCCACGCACGATGCCAGCGTGGGCTACTACGATTCGCCGTTGATCGAAGCCGTGCTGATTTTTTTCATGCTCGTTGCCGCGCTCAACTTCGTCACCCACCTGCTCGTTTTCCGGCAGAAAAGTCTGCTCCCGTACTGCCGGGACCCGGAGGTTTTTGGCGTGCTGGGTCTCGTGTGCGCCAGCATTCTGGGCGTGAGCTTCTATGTCTGGCAGGCCGGGGTGTATCCCGAATTTGTCACCGCCCTGCGCCACGTCAGCTTCAACCTGGTGTCGCTGGCGACCGACTGCGGCTTTTCCAGCGCGGATTTCAACCAGTGGCCGATATTCGCGCCGATGTGGATGCTGGCCCTGTCGTGCGTAACGGCCAGCTCGGGTTCCACCGGCGGCGGTCTCAAGATGATCCGTGCCGTGCTCATGTTCCGCCAGGGCGTGCGCGAACTGGAACGCCAGCTGCATCCAGCCGCGCGCCTGCCGGTCAAGATAGGTGGTCACGCCGTGCCTAACCAGATCATCTTTGCCGTGCAGGCCTTCGTCATGATGTACGTCGCCACCGTGGTCGGCATGACGCTCGTGCTGCTGGCAAGCGGGCTCGACTTCCTCACCGCGTTTTCCGCCGTCATCGCCTGCATCAACAACGCCGGCCCGGGACTCGGCGAGGTTGGCCCGGCGTCCAACTTCGCCGGCCTGTCCGACTTCCAGACCTGGGTGTGCAGTTTCACCATGTTGCTCGGCCGGCTGGAGCTGTTCACGGTCTTTGTGCTGTTCACGCGCGCGTTCTGGCGCGGCTGATGCGGTAGCATCACATCAGAAACCAAGCCTCGCCATGTCTGCCATCCTGCCCGTCCTGCATATATTTTCCAAGGTGCTGATGCTCTTCGCCTTTGCCTTCCTGCTGCCGCTGGGCGTGTCGATCGCGCTGGGCGATGGCGCGGAAAAGGCTTACGACGAAGCCATCCTCATCACCTTTTTCTCCGGCATGGCCCTGTGGCTGGTGTCGCGCCGGGGCAAGCGCGAACTGCACACCCGCGACGGCTTTCTGCTGGTGGTGCTGATCTGGGCGCTGCTGCCGGTATTTTCCGCTATTCCGCTCATGGTCTACCTGCCCAACCTGGCATTCAGCGAAGCCTACTTCGAGGCCGTGTCGGGGCTCACCGCCACCGGCGCCACCGTACTCTCCGGACTCGACAGCCTGCCGCCTTCGATCAACATCTGGCGCACGCAGATGCACTGGATCGGCGGCATGGGCGTCATTGTGCTGGTGGTGGCGGTGCTGCCCATGCTGGGCGTCGGCGGACGCCAGCTTTTCAAGGCTGAAACGCCCACCCCGATGAAAGACAGCAAACTCACCCCGCGCATGGCCGAAACGGCCAAGGGCCTGTGGGCGGTATATGCCCTCATCACCGTTATGTGCATGCTGGCGTTGTGGGCCGGCGGCATGAACTGGATCGACGCCGTGGTGCATGGCTTCAGCGTCATGGGCCTCGGCGGCATGTCCTCGCACGACGCCAGCATGGCCTATTTCGATTCGCAGCTGCTCGAACTCATCGTGATGTTCTTTGCCTTGGTGGCCGGCATCAGCTTCTCCACCCACTTCATGGCTTTCCGCATGAAAAACCTGCTCGCCTACCGGCTCGATTCCGAACTGCCCTGGTTCTTCGGCGTGCTCACCGTCAGCGCGCTGGGGCTGGCCGGCTATCTGCTCTACAAAGGCTTCTATCTCGATTTTGCGGAAGCGTTGCGTTACGCCGCCTTCAACACCATCTCGATCGCCACCACGCTGGGCTTCTCCAACACCGACTACAACGTCTGGCCCTACTTCGCGCCGCTGTGGATGCTCTTCCTGTCGAGCTTTGCCGCCAGCTCCGGCTCCACCGGCGGCGGCATCAAGATGCTGCGCGCCGTGCTGCTGACCAAGCAGCTCTACCGCGAGCTCATCAAACTCATCCACCCCAACGCCGAAATCCACACCAAGATAGGCCGGCAGGCGGTGCCCAATAAAATCATCTATGCCGTGCTGGCGTTTTTGTTCGTGTATGTCGCCTCGGTTGTCACCCTGTCGTTCGTGCTGTCCGCCTCCGGACTCGACATCTTCACGGCCTTCACCGCCGTCGTCGCCATGGTCAACAACACCGGGCCCGGCCTCGGCCAGGTTGGCCCCGCCAGCACCTATGCCGTGCTCAACGACTTCCAGACCTGGGTGTGCAGCTTCGCCATGCTGCTTGGCCGCCTGGAATTCTTCACCCTGCTGGTCGTGCTGACTCCCGTGTTCTGGAGGAAGTGATGCCGTCGATCGCCGATTTCGAAAAAATGCTCGCCGCTGGACGCGACAGCGCCCTGCTGCGGTTTTCGCTTGGTAACGAATACCTCAAGGCCGGCCAGCCGGCGGACGCGGCGGTGCACCTGCGCTGCGCCGTCGGGCAGGACCCGAAATATTCCGCCGCGTGGAAATTGCTCGGCCGCGCCCTGGCCGAAGCCGAAGCCTGGGACGACGCCCTGGCCGCCTACCGGGAAGGCATCGCCGTGGCCGAGGCGCGCGGCGACAAACAGGCGGCAAAGGAAATGCGCGTGTTCGCCAGACGAATTGAAAAGACCCTTGGGTTAAAATCCGGCGACTGAGTTTTCAAGGAGAACACGATGACGCGGATGGTGAATTGTGTAAAGCTCGGGCGCGAGGCGGAAGGCCTGGCGTTTGCGCCGGTGCCGGGCGAGCTCGGCAAGAAGATTTTCGAGAATGTGTCGAAGGAAGCCTGGAGTGGCTGGCAGCGCCAGCAGACCATGCTGATCAACGAGAACCGTCTGAATCTGGCCGACCCGCAGGCGCGCAGCTACCTGATGGAGCAGATGAACCGCTATTTCTTTGGCGGGGGCGAGGTGGACAAGGCGGCGGGCTACGTGCCGCCGGCGCGCTGAAC
>JAIWOL010000181.1 GCA_020216925.1 Thiobacillus sp.
CGCGTGGCCGAGGTGGTGGTATCGGACAAAACGGTCACCGGCAAGCTGAAAAACCCTGACGCGAACGGCAAGACGGTGATCGTCGCCACCCGCGTCGAGCCCGATCTCGCCGCGCGCCTGTCGCAGTACGACGTGCCTTACGCGCGCGTGATCGAGAGCACCTTCCTGCGCGATCTGCTGTCGTGGGGGCTGCCGGCGGTGGCCTTCTTCGCGGTGTGGTTCTTCCTGTTTCGCCGCTTCGCCGAAAAGCAGGGCATGGGCGGCTTGATGATCCTCGGCAAGAGCCGCGCCAAGGTCTACGTGGAAAAGGACACCGGCGTCACCTTCGCCGACGTGGCGGGGGTGGACGAGGCCAAGGCGGAACTCGCCGAGGTGGTGGATTTCCTGAAGAATCCGCAGGAATACGACCGCCTCGGCGCGCGCATCCCCAAGGGCGTGCTGCTGGTGGGCCCGCCCGGCACCGGCAAGACCCTGCTCGCCAAGGCGGTGGCCGGCGAGGCGGCGGTGCCGTTCTTCTCCATCTCCGGTTCCGAGTTCGTGGAAATGTTCGTCGGCGTGGGCGCGGCGCGCGTGCGCGACCTGTTCGAGCAGGCGCGCGAGAAGGCGCCGGCGATCATCTTCATCGACGAGCTCGACGCCCTCGGCCGCGCGCGCGGCACGGCCGGCCCCATCGGCGGCCACGACGAGCGCGAGCAGACCTTGAACCAGCTGCTCACCGAAATGGACGGCTTCGACAGCTCGGTCGGGCTCATCATCCTCGCCGCCACCAACCGGTCGGAGATTCTCGATCCCGCGCTGTTGCGCGCCGGCCGCTTCGACCGCCAGGTGCTGGTCGACCGCCCCGACAAGCCGGGCCGGCTGGCCATCCTCAAGGTGCACGTGCGGAAGATCAAGCTCGCGCCCGGGGTCGACCTGGAACAGGTGGCCGCGCTCACCACCGGCTTTTCCGGCGCCGATCTCGCCAACCTGGCGAACGAGGCGGCGCTGATGGCGACGCGCCGCAAGGCCGACGCGGTGACGCTGGCCGACTTCACCGCCGCGGTCGAGCGCATCGTCGCCGGTCTGGAAAAGAAGAACCGCATCCTCAACGACAAGGAACGCGAGACCGTGGCCTACCACGAAATGGGCCACGCGCTGGTGGCGCTGGCGCTGCCCGGCACCGACCCGGTGCACAAGGTCTCGATCATCCCGTGCGGCATCGGCGCGTTGGGCTACACGATCCAGCGTCCCACCGAAGACCGCTACCTGATGACGCGGCAGGAACTGGAAAACAAGATCGCCGTGCTGCTGGGCGGGCGCGCCGCGGAAAAGCTGGTGTTCGGCGAACTCACCACCGGCGCGGCCGACGGCCTGGCCAAGGCCACCGACATCGCCCGCGACATGATCACCCGCTACGGCATGGACGAAAATCTCGGCTACATCGCCTATGACGCGCAGCGGTCGCGCTTTCTCGACGTGCCCGACATGGTCGCCGGCGGCTGCCGCGTGGCGGAATCGACCCAGAGCCGCATCGACGAGGCCGTGCGCGGTATCGTGAAATCGGCCTTTTCCCGTGCCTTCGGCCTGCTGGAAGAAAACCGCGCAGTACTCGAAGGCTGCGCGCGCGAACTGCTCGCCCGCGAAACCCTGGACAAAAGCGCCATCCGCGAACTGACCCGCGATTTGCGCAAACCCGCGCTTGGCAGCGCCGAATCCAGCCCCACGTAACCCGCATCACAACCCGTTTCACGGAGAACCCCATGAGCGATTACCAGCACATCGTCTGTCCCCACTGCCACGCGGTCAACCGCGTTCCCGCCGCCCGGCTGGCGCAGGCCCCCAAATGCGGCCAGTGCCACCAGCCGCTGTTCGGCGGCCATCCGGTGGCGCTGACCGCCGCCACGTTCGGCAAGCACATCCAGCGCAACGACATCCCGGTGCTGGTGGATTTCTGGGCGCCGTGGTGCGGCCCGTGCAAGATGATGGCGCCGCAGTTCGAGCAGGCGGCGCGCCTGCTGGAGCCCAGGGTGCGGCTCGCCAAGGTCGACACCGAGGCCGAGCAGACGCTCGGCGCCCAGTTCGGCATCCGCAGCATACCGACCCTGGCGCTGTTTTCCGGCGGGCGCGAGATCGCGCGCAAGCCCGGCGCCATGGGGGCGCAGGAGATCGCGCGATGGGCACAGGCGCACCTGGGCTGATTCAAAGTAAAATCGGCGCGCGCACGGGCAAGGTTTCGGGCCGGGAGCGCCCGCGATGAGGCCGCTCGGTGCTTGACCCTGACGGCGTTCTCGGCCAGCGCGGATCGGCGCAGCAAGGATCAACGAGTGGAACGGAGGACGCGCGGGACGGGCAAGCCGCCCAGCTGCCGGAATAAACATGGACAACAGGAATTTTCTTGACCGCATGCGCGAAGAATGGCGCATCATGTCTTTCTACGAGCGCTTCGAGCAGGTCATCGCGCTGATCCTGTCCGCGGTGATCGCCGTCGTCATCGTGGTGTCGCTGGTGCAGCTGGTTCGCACGGTGTTCGTGCTGCTCGTGCTGGAGTCATTCAATCCGCTGGAGCATCAGGTTTTCCAGACCGTGTTCGGCATGATCATGACGCTGCTCATTGCCATGGAATTCAAGCATTCCATCCTCAAGGTTGCGTTGCGCCGGGACAGCATCATCCAGGTCAAGACCGTAGTGCTCATCGCGCTGCTCGCGCTTTCGCGCAAATTCATCATCCTCGACGCCGACGCCGAACCGGGCAAGATCGCAGCCCTGGCCGGCACGACGCTGGCGCTTGGTCTCGTTTACTGGCTGCTGCACGAGCGCGATATGCGCGACAGCGCCGCACACGCCGAACGCGACCGGCACGGCTGACCGGCCGGGAAGTGCAGTGCGTCATTCGCAACCCTTGCAAAAAACAGAACGAGAGTTCCCATGCCTGTCAAAGACCGTTTCCTGGTACGCCTTTTCTGGCTGACGCTGGCCGCCGCGCTGCTGACCCTGCTCTGGCGCGGTTTTCCCGACATCGGCAGCTGGTTCGGCGCCAGGCCGGAGGCCGTGCCGCGCACCGTCACCGCGCGCGGCGATCTGGCCGCCGACGAAAAGACCACTATCGAGCTGTTCGAAAAAGCCAGGGGCAGCGTGGTTTACATCAGTACCCGTGCGCAGGTGATGGATGTGTGGACGCGCAACGTGTTTTCGGTGCCGCGCGGCACCGGCTCCGGCTTCATCTGGGACAATGCCGGGCACGTCATCACCAATTTTCATGTCATCGAGGGCGCCTCGGAAGCCACGGTCAAGCTGGCGGATGGACGCAGCTTCAAGGCGGCGCTGGTCGGCGCCAGTCCCGCCCATGACATCGCCGTGCTGAAGATCGGCGTCGGCTTCAAGCGGCCGCCGCCGGTGCCGGTCGGCACCAGCGGCGATCTGAAGGTGGGGCAGAAGGTTTTCGCCATCGGCAATCCCTTCGGGCTCGACTGGACGCTCACCACCGGCATCGTCTCGGCGCTCGACCGTTCTCTGGGCGGCGAAAACGGCAACATCATCGAGCACCTGATCCAGACCGACGCCGCCATCAACCCGGGTAATTCGGGCGGCCCGCTGCTCGATTCCGCCGGCCGGCTGATCGGCATCAACACCGCCATCTACAGCCCCAGCGGCGCTTCGGCCGGCATTGGCTTCGCGGTGCCGGTGGACACGGTCAACCGCGTCGTTCCGCAGCTTGTGCGCAACGGCAAATACATCCGTCCCGCACTGGGGATCGAAGTCGACGAAGGGCTGAACGAACGCCTGACCCGGCTGCTCGGCGTCGAGGGGGTTGTGATCCTGCGCGTCGCACCGGATTCCGCGGCCGCCGCCGCGGGTTTGCGCGGCGCGACCGTGTCGCGCGACGGCGGCATCGTGCCGGGCGACGTCATCGTCGCCATCGAGGACAGACCGGTGCGTTCAGTGGCTGAACTCCTCTCCAGTCTCGACGATTATGCGGTGGGGGATACCGTCCGCGTGACGGTGCTGAGGGCGGGGCAGAAAACCAATGTGCCGGCCGTTCTGCAGCCTGGCGCCTGATCGCGCTGCCGCAACTTGCCTTCGATCACAAGAAAACGCCGCCCTGGACGGCGGCGTTGAACAGAGCCCGTTTAGGCGAGGGATTTTATTTGTCCTTCACCTCTTCAAACTCTGCGTCGACCACATTGTCATCGGCCGCTTTCGCGCCGCCGGCCTCCGCACCTGCCTGCGCGCCGCCCTTGGCCTGTTCTTCCTGATACATCTTTTCGGCCAGTTTGTGGCTGGCGGCGGCAAGCGCATTGGTCTTGGCTTCGATTGCGTCCTTGTCGCCCTCGCGCACGGCGTCTTCGCATTCCTTGATCGCGGCCTCGATCGCTGTTTTTTCGGCAGCATCGAGTTTGTCGCCATGTTCCGCCAGGGATTTCTTCGCTGAATGGATCATCGCGTCGGCGGCGTTGCGCGCGGTCGCCAGCTCGAAGGCCTTGTGATCCTCGGCGGCGTTGGCCTCGGCGTCCTTCACCATGCGCTGGATCTCTTCTTCGGTGAGACCGGAGCTGGCCTGGATGCGGATCTTGTTTTCCTTGCCGGTGGCCTTGTCGCGGGCCGAGACGTGCAGGATGCCGTTGGCGTCGATGTCGAAGGTGACCTCGATCTGCGGCATGCCGCGCGGCGCCGGCGGGATGTCGGTGAGGTTGAACTGGCCGAGGCTCTTGTTGCCCGATGCCATTTCACGCTCGCCCTGCAGCACATGCACGGTCACCGCGCTCTGGTTGTCGTCCGCCGTGGAGAACACCTGGCTCGCCTTGGTCGGGATCGTGGTGTTCTTCGGAATCAGCTTGGTCATCACGCCGCCCAGGGTTTCGATGCCGAGGCTCAAAGGCGTCACGTCGAGCAGCAGCACGTCCTTCACGTCGCCCTTGAGCACGCCGCCCTGGATCGCCGCACCCACGGCCACGGCCTCGTCGGGATTGACGTCACGGCGCGGCTCCTTGCCGAAGAAATCCTTTACCGCCTCCTGCACCTTGGGCATGCGCGTCTGGCCGCCGACCAGGATGACGTCGTCGATCTGCGAGGTGGAAAGCCCGGCGTCTTTCAACGCGGTCTTGCACGGCTCGATGGTGCGCTTGATCAGGTCCTCGACCAGGCTTTCGAACTTGGCGCGGGTGATCTTCACCGCGAGGTGCTTGGGCCCCGACGCGTCCGCCGTGATGTAGGGCAGGTTGACCTCGGTCTGCTGGCTGGAGGACAGCTCGATCTTGGCCTTTTCCGCGGCTTCCTTCAGGCGCTGCAGCGCCAACACGTCTTTCTTCAGATCGACGCCTTGCTCTTTCTTGAATTCCTCGGCGATGTAGTCGATCAGGCGCTGGTCGAAGTCCTCGCCGCCCAGGAAGGTGTCGCCGTTGGTCGACAGCACCTCGAACTGGTGCTCGCCGTCGACTTCCGCGATTTCGATGATGGAAATGTCGAAGGTGCCCCCACCAAGGTCATAGACGGCGATCTTGCGGTCGCCCTCTTTTTTGTCCATGCCAAAGGCGAGCGCGGCCGCGGTCGGCTCGTTGATGATGCGCTTCACATCCAAACCCGCGACGCGCCCAGCGTCCTTGGTGGCCTGGCGCTGGCTGTCGTTGAAGTAGGCCGGCACGGTGATGACGGCTTCGGTGACTTCTTCGCCGAGATAATCTTCGGCCGTCTTCTTCATCTTGCGCAGCACTTCGGCGGAAATTTGCGGCGGGGCCATTTTCTGGCCGCGCACCTCGACCCAGGCGTCGCCGTTGTCGGCCTTGACGATTTTGTACGGCATCAGGCCGATGTCTTTTTGCACTTCTTTTTCTTCGAAGCGGCGGCCGATCAGGCGTTTGACCGCGAACAGCGTGTTCTTCGGGTTGGTGACGGCCTGGCGCTTGGCCGGCGCGCCGACGAGGATTTCGCCGTCTTCGGTGTAGGCGACGATGGACGGCGTGGTGCGCGCGCCCTCCGCGTTTTCGATGACCTTGGGGGTGCCGTTTTCCATGACCGCCACGCAGGAGTTGGTGGTGCCGAGGTCGATGCCGATGATGCGTCCCATGATGATGTCCTTCTGAATGAGTTTGGATTGAGTCGAATGTGGGGGAGGGTGGGCTTATTTCAAGGGTGTGTCAGCTGTCCTTGCCCTTGGACACCATGACCAGCGCGGGGCGCAGCGTGCGATCAGCCAGCCGGTAGCCTTTTTGCAATACCGTCACCACGGTGTTGGCCGGCTGCTCCGAATCGGCCATGCCGATGGCCTGATGCAGGTGCGGATCGAATTTCTCGCCCAGGGGGTGTTCCTCGACCAGCTGGTATTTGGCGAACGCGGCGGTAAGCTGCTTCAGCGTCAATTCCACGCCTTCGCGCATTTTCTCCGGGGTGGCCGCGTCAGACGCGAGCGCGGCCTCCAGGCTGTCCTTCACTGCCAGCAGCTCGCTGGCGAAGCCTTCTACTGCGAACTTGCGGGCCTTGTCGGCTTCCTCGCTCGCGCGGCGGCGCATGTTTTCCGTTTCAGCCTTGGCGCGCAGCCAGGCGTCATGGTGTTCGGCCGCCTGGCGCTCGGCTGCCTTCAGCAGCTCTTCCAGGCTGGGCATGGTGTCGTGTTCCGGCGTGTTCTCCGTCTGGGCGTCGGTTTTGATGTCGTCCTGCATATGGGCTCCCTATCGATACACGCGCGTAGGTTGGGCTGTCGAATCCGGTTTCAAGGGTTGGGGCACGAAATATTTGCAGCAAAACGCCTGATGCAATTGCGAATTGCCGCTCGCAGGGGCTTCCGGTATGATGCGCGGCTTCGCGGAGAGGTGGATGAGTGGTTTAAGTCGCACGCCTGGAAAGCGTGTTCAGGGTAATACCCTGACGGGGGTTCGAATCCCCCCCTCT